>CALVVX010000022.1 GCA_944364015.1 uncultured Bacilli bacterium
GTGATAAAAAACTTAAAAAGTCATTTGAATGGGCTAATAAAAATAAAATAAAATATGTAATAGTTTTAGGAGAAGAGGAAATAAAGTCTAAAGTTATTAATCTTAAAAATATGGATACGGGTATAAATAAAGAAATAAGTATTGATAATATTTTAGAAATAGTAGATATAATAAAAAGTAAATAATGTATAAAAAATCTCAATTTATCTCAATATTAAGATGAAAGGAGATTTTTTTATGGCACGTCACAAAGTAGAAATAAGTGGCGTTAATACTTCAGATATCAAAGTTTTAAGTAGTAAAGAAACATTAGAATTATTTAATAAAATGAAAGCAGGAGATCCTTTTGCACGTGATGATTTAATTAATGGGAATTTGAAATTAGTACTTAGTATTATTAAGAAGTTTAATAATAAAGTAGATAATTTAGATGATTTATTTCAAGTTGGTTGTATTGGTTTAGTAAAGGCAATTGATAATTTTGATATTTCTTATGATGTTAAATTATCTACTTATGCTTGTCCTTTAATACTAGGAGAAATTAAACGATATTTAAGAGATAATTCTTCACTTCGAATTTCTCGTAGTATTAAAGATATTGCTTATAAAACATTAAAATTAAAAGAACAAATGATGGATTCTTCTGGAAAAGAACCAAATAATGAACAAATAGCTAAAATACTTGGAATAAGTGAATTTGAAGTTATACAAGCATTAGAATCTTTAAAAGAACCTGTTAGTATGTATGAACCTATTTATAATGATGGAGGAGATACAATATATTTATTTGATCAATTATCTGATAAAAAAGATGAATATGATATAGATATAAAACTTGCGTTAAATAAAGCAATTCAAAATTTAAAACAAAGAGAAAGACAAATATTAAATGAAAGATTTATAATTGGAAAAACACAAATGGAAATTGCAGAAGAACTTGGAATATCTCAAGCACAAATATCTCGTATTGAAAAAAATGCTATTAGTAACATAAAAAAATTAATTAAATAGTATAATTAAATGGTGATGTTATGCATTTATCAGAATTACAAACTAAAGAAGTTATTAATATAGCAACTGGTAAGAAGATGGGCATAATAATTGATGTAATAATTGATAATAGTGGTAAGATAGATGAAATAATATTAGAAGAAAGAAGAAGCAGTAGGAGATTTATGTCTTCAAAAGAAGAAAGTGTTATAAAATGGGAACAAATAATTAAAATTGGAGATGATATTATTTTAGTTGATAATAGAAGTAAAAAAATGTAGTTCAAATTAGAATTTAATGTTATAATATTAGTAATAAGAGTTAAAATATTTTGAAAAGAGGTTTTGTAGTTATGAATAATAAAGGATTTACATTAGTTGAATTATTAATGATTGTAGCATTACTTGCAGTAGTAGTAATAATCGCGGGTCCTTCTGTAATTGATGCTTTAAATAGTGCTAAAGATGAGAGCTTTGATATAATGGTATCAGATATTAAGACTTCTTCGATTACTTATTTTGAAGAATGTAAATATAATGGGAGCGCTATTGGTTGTAGTGTAGTTGATAATAAAGTTAGTGTTACTCTTCAACAACTGGTGGATTTAGGCTTTTTAACAGGTACTAATGAATGTGTTGGTAGTGTGTGTAGTTATGTAATTAAAAATCCTATTAATAAAGAAGATATTGGAGATTGTCAAATAACAATAGAACAAATAACTACTGCAACTGGAAGAGTAGAATATCATGTTGTTTCAAATAGTACTGATAGTTCTTGTCCTTTAGGAGATTTAGGAAGTGTTAGTTAATGATTAATAAGAATTGGGATATTGTTTTAAAAGATGAATTTAATAAAGATTATTTTAAAAGACTTGTATTAACTGTTAATACTTTGTACAAACAAAAAGAAATATTTCCTCCTAAAAATAGGATATTTTATGCTTTAAAATTAACTGATTATGATGAAGTAAAAGTAGTTATTTTGGCTCAAGATCCTTATCATGGAATAAATGAGGCAAATGGTCTTGCTTTTTCTGTTAATGATGGTGTTAGATTACCTCCTTCTTTGAAAAATATATATAAAGAGTTATACAATGATTTAAAAATACCTATATCTAGTTCTGGTAATTTAGTTAATTGGGCTAAAGAAGGTGTATTACTTTTAAATACTATTTTAACAGTAGAGAAAGATAAACCTGCTTCTTGTCGTAATATTGGATGGGAAATATTTAGTGATGCAATTGTTAAAAAATTAAACGAAAAAAATACTCCTGTTGTTTTTATACTATGGGGAGCATATGCTAGGAGTAAGAAAAAATTTATAACAAATAAAATTCATTTGGTAATTGAAGCTACTCATCCATCACCTTTTTCTGCTAATTATGGATTTTTTGGTTCAAAACCTTTTTCTAAAACTAATGAATTTTTAAAAAAGAATAATATAAAACAGATAAACTGGAAAATAGATTAGTTTATCTGTTATAATTTAAAATCATTAACAATATCATCATTCATATTTTTCATATCAAAGAATAATTTTTCATTATATTTACATAATAATGCTACAACATTAGTGGGAAAAGATTTAACCATTTTATTATGTTTTACAATATTAGAATTGTAATAGTCTCTATAAATAGATAAATTATCATCTATTTCTTTTAATTGCTTTTCTATTTTTTTTAATTCTTCACTTTCTAATTTATCTTTATTTTCTTCTTTTATTCTAATAAATTCACTAGATACATTAGTTAATTTTCTATCAAGATCAAAATTGCTAATTTTCCTTGATCTAAGTCTAACAATTTCATCAAACATTTCACTTTTTACTTCAACATTTGCTTTTATAATAGCTATACTTCTATTAATTAAATCATATTTTTGTCTTAAGTTATTATCTATTGTAGCTTCTACTTCGTTAATTCTAATAATTATGTCTTGAAATTTATTATATATATATGTATAAAAGGCAATAATTATGCATATTAATATAATAATTATAAACAAAACAAGTATGAGCATATCCATCTAATCACTTCCTGTATTTATTATAACAAAGATATATATTTTTTTCAATTAAATATATATTAAATTTACAATAGTTATGTTACAATGTTAAAGGAGGTATATAATGTTAGAAAAAGCAATAGAGGAAGCAAGAAAGACAATGAATAAAAATATGGGAGGTCCTTTTGGGGCTTTAATTACTAATAAAGATGGAAAAATTATCTCAATTGCATCTAATACTGTTTTATATGACCATGATCCTACTGCACATGCAGAGATTAATGCAATTCGAATTGCTAGTAAAAAACTTAATACACATGATTTAAGTGATTGTATTTTGTATACTACTGCTTATCCATGTCCTATGTGTATGAGTGCAATTATTTGGGCTAATATAAAACATATATATTATGGTATGGATGTTGAAGATAGTGCAAGAATTGGTTTTAGAGATTCTGCTATTTATGATTTTTTTAAGAAAAAGGATGAGAGTATTTTAAAAATAGAACAAATTGATAAAGATAAATGTCGAGTATTGTTTGAAGAGTATGTTAATAATAATAAGCAAATTTATTAATATAGTCTTTTTTTTTTATTTTATTTTTTATTTATTTCATAAAATGTATAAAGGAGGTGTATAATGGTAAGAAAATATTCTTATGCTAAAGATAAAGATAAATTTTTATCAAAACATTTTCAGGTAAAAGAATTTAGAAGTTATAATGATACTACTAATAAGCTTACTACTGATGAGATATTAATTGATGATAATTTGATTTTAATGTTAGAAAAGTTATATGATAAATTAGATAATTTATATGCTATTAAATCTATTGTAATAACTTCTGGTTATCGTAATAAGGAATTTGAATTATCTTTAGCAAATGGGGTATTAAATTCTCAACATATGCAAGGTAAGGCAGTTGATATTATTGTTAATAAAAAAAGTGGTGGTGTAGTAGATTCTAAATTAGTTTGTGTAGTAAGTGAAGAGTTTTTAAATGGTATTGGATATGGTAAGAGTTATACTCATGTTGATGTAAGAGATAATAAGAGTTATTTTGATGAGACTAATTCTAAAACTAATATAGATAGTTTTGAGAGCTATTTTAATATAAATAGTGGTAATACTACTTATAAGTATAAAGTAGGAGATAAAGTAATCATTAATGGTATTTATGTATCTTCTGATTCTTTAGATAGATTAACTCCCAAAATTACTAATGGAATTATTACTAATATAAAAAAAGGCGCTAAAAATCCTTATTTATTAAATGGTGGTAATATTGGTTGGGCAAATGATAGTGTTATTGTTAATAATAATATTTATTTATCTAATAAAACTTATTTAGGTAGTTCTATTGTAGATGCATTAAAAGAGATTAATGTTGATAGTAGTTTTGAATATAGAAAAAAGCTTGCTAGTTTAAATGGTATTAAAAATTACAGTGGTAGTAGTTTAGAGAATTTAGAGTTATTAAAGTTATTAAAAGAAGCTAAATTAATTAAAGCATAGCTTCTTTTCTTGACTTCTAAATATTTAATGTTATACTTTAGATAGAGGTGTTATATGAATAGATATGGTTTTAGTTTAGTAGAATTAATTGTAGTAATTACTTTAATTGCTATTGTAGTAATTTTAGTATTAAATTTTAGTGGTAATACTTTATCAATAACAGAGGAATATGTAGATAGTATTACTTATGATAATGTTGTTAAAGCTAGTAAAAATTATGTATTAGAATGTGAAAGTAATCTTTTAGAGTGTAATTATATATGGAATGATAAAAAAA
This sequence comes from uncultured Bacilli bacterium, assembly GCA_944364015.1. Lineage (GTDB taxonomy): Bacteria > Bacillota_I > Bacilli_A > RF39 > UBA660 > CALVVX01. The sequence goes on from CALVVX010000022.1 coordinate 4,790, forward strand.
CTAGTTTTAGTGCCATTTATTTAGTGGATGCTGGTTATTTTAAAGAAATTAAAAATAATCAAAATCAAGATATAAGTAATTGTTTGATTATTAATGTAGATAAGAGTAATAATTCTTATAAAATTAATTTAGATGATAGTAATTGTAAATAAAAACTGTCTTTTGGGACAGTTTAATAATATATAGGATAAGGTGGTGGAGGTGGTGGAGCATAAGGCATTGGACGTGGATAGAAAGATGGTGCTAGTAAGCCTCCGGTTATTCCTCCTAGTATGAATGGTCCTAAAAAGCCACTACCGAACCTATAATTTGGAGCCATAGGTCTATTAGGACGTGGTGGTCTTCTTAAATTATCAGAATATATTTGGTAATTTGAGTACATAAAATTCCTCCTTCAATATATTATATAGAAAAAGAATAGGAGAGTGTCTAAATTGAATGAAAAATTTGAAATTTTAGCTTCTACCATTGTTGATTATTCAATTAAAGTAAAAACAGCTGAAAATGTTTTACTTACTGTAGAGAAAAATGTAGATAATGAGTTAATAAAACAAATAATTGATAAAATATTAAGTAAGAATGCTAGTGTTGTAGTTAAGATTATTGATAATGAAATTAATGCTTTTTTAAATAGTAAACTTACTGATAGTCAAATATTATTAAATAGGAAGAAGTTAGAACATGAAGTTAATACTTATGATAGTTTTATTACTATTAGTTATTCTACTAATGATTATGAGAATAAGAATTTGAATACTAAATTATTAAATAAGTATCATGATATGACTAAAAATTTAGAAGATATTAGAATTAATAAAAAAAGATGGGTTTTATTAAATTATCCTTCTGTTTTAGATGCATATAAATCAAAGATGACAACTTGTGAATTTTATAATTTTGCTTTAGATGTAATGTGTTTTGATTATAGAAAATTATATGATTTAATGTTACCATTAAAACAACTTATGGAAGATACTAATATGGTTAGAATAGTTGCTCCTAATACTGATATTAGTTTTTCTATTAAAGCAATGCCTGCAATTATTTGTGCAGGAGAATTTAATATACCAGATGGTGAGGTTTTTAGTGCACCAGTTAAAAATAGTGTAAATGGTAAGATTACTTATAATACTACTTCTTTATATCGAGATAATGTTTATAGTAATGTTTGTTTAGAATTTAAAGATGGTAAGATAATTAAAGCAACTTGTGCAGAAGATAATGATAAGTTAAATGAAATATTTGATACAGATTCCGGTAGTAGATATATTGGAGAATTTGCTATTGGAATTAATCCTTTAATTAGAAATCCAATGGGAGATATTTTATTTGATGAGAAAATATATGGTAGTATTCATTTTACTCCTGGTATGGCTTATGAAGAAGCATTTAATGGTAATAAATCACAAATACATTGGGATTTGGTTTTAATTCAAACTAAAGAATATGGTGGTGGCGAGCTATATTTTGATGATGTATTAATAAGAAAAGATGGTAAATTTGTAATAGATAGTTTAAAACCTTTAAATTTTTGTGATTAAAATTGAAAAAAATTATAAATATTGTTGTAAAAATATATAAAACATGATAATATATTTATGGCTTTTCAAAAATACACACAAATACTGATCTAGATGCCTAGTGCCATTTGGTGGTGTTTAGAGTAGAAGTATTTGGAGGAAAAAACAAAAGGAGGAATAAATATGGCAGTAGTATCAATGAACTACTTATTAGAAGCAGGAGTTCACTTTGGTCATCAGACTAAAAGATGGAATCCAAAAATGAAAGAGTATATCTACAACTCTAGAGATGATATTTATATTATTGATTTATCTAAAACTGTAGAAAAAATGGAAGAAGCTTATAATGCTTTACATAAAATAGCTAGTGAAGGTGGTAAAGTTTTATACGTCGGAACTAAAAAACAAGCTGGTGATGTATGTAAAGAAGAAGCTGAAAGATCTGGTATGTATTATGTAACAGAAAGATGGTTAGGAGGAACTTTAACTAATTTTAGAACAATTAGAAAAAGAATTAACCGTTTAGAAGAAATTGAGAAAATGGAAAAAGATGGTATTTTTGATAAATTACCTAAAAAGGAAGTAATTGGTCTTAAGAAAGAATATGAGAAATTAAATCGTAATTTATGTGGTATTCGTCAAATGACTAGATTACCTCAAGCTATTATTATTGTCGATTCTACTAAAGAGTATAATGCTATTCGTGAGGCTAGAAAGTTAAAAATTCCTGTATTTGGAGTAATAGATACAAATTGTGATCCAGATATGGTAGATTATGTAATACCTGCTAATGACGATGCTGTTAGAAGTATTAAAGTAGTACTTGGAGCTTTAACAAATGCATTAGTAGAAGTAAATGGTGGTACTATAGTAGATTATATTAGTGAAGATGAAGTTAAAAAGATAAAATATGAAAAGAATGATAATAATAATAAGAAAAATAAAGAAGTAAAGAAAGAAGAGAAAAAAGAAGAAAAGAAAGAAGATAAAAAAGAAGTAAAGAAAGAAGAGAAAAAAGAAGTAAAAAAGGAAGTAAAAGAAGAGCCAAAAAAAGAAAATAAAGATAAAGAATCTAAAATGGATTTAGAAATATTAACAGTATCAGAATTACGTGAATTAGCAAAGAAAAAAGAAATAAAAGGCTATTCAAAAATGAAAAAAGATGAATTAATAGCAAGTTTAAAATAGAAAGGAAGAAAAATATGATTAGTGCAAGTATGGTTAAAGAATTAAGAGAAACTACTGGTGCGGGGATGTTAGATTGTAAAAAAGCTTTAGAACAAACTAATGGTAATTTAGAAGAAGCTATTACTTGGTTAAGAGAAAAAGGTATTTCTAAAGCTGCTAAAAAGGCATCTAGAATTGCAGCAGAAGGATTAGGACTTACTAAAGTAAGAGGTAATGATGCTGTTATATTAGAAGTTAATTCAGAGACAGATTTTGTTGCTAAAAATGAAGAATTTAGAGATTTAGTTAATACTATTTCTGATGTTTTATTAGATAATGAAGTAGAAAGTGTTGAACAAGCTTTAGCTTTAGAAGTAAATGGTAAGACATTAAATGATTTAATAGTAGAAAAAATTTCTACTATTGGAGAAAAATTATCTTTTAGAAGATTTAAAAAGATAACTAAAACAGATAATGAAGTATTTGGTACTTATTCTCATATGGGAGGCAAAATTGTAACAATTTGTCTTTTAGAGGGAAATGATGAAGAACTTGCTAAAGATATAGCTATGCAAATTGCAGCAATGCGTCCTAGTTATTTAACTAAAGATGAAGTAGCTAGTGAAGTAGTAGAAAAAGAAAGAACTATATTAACAGAACAAGCAGAAAATGAAGGCTTGGATTCTGCTAAAATACCAATGATAGTAAATGGACGTTTAAATAAATTTTATGAAGAAGTTTGTTTAGTAGAACAAGGATTTATTAAAGAAAATAAAACTAAAGTTGGTAAATATGTTGAATCTAAAAATAGTAAAATTATTAGCTTTGTTCGTTATGAAGTTGGAGAAGGAATGGAAAAGAAAGAAGAAGATTTTGCTTCAGAAGTAGCAAAACAAATAAACTCATAAGCATCATATGATGCTTTTTTTGACAAACGAATAAAAGTATGCTATAATGTATGCAGTTAAGGGGGAAAATTATGAAAATAAGTAATTTGAGTGTAAATAAACAATTTTTAGACAAATTAAAAACTAGAGCAATTAGTATTACTTTAATTACTAGTGCTATTTTAGGACTTGCTTCATGTAGTAAAAATCAAGATAAAGAAGAAATTGGTTATAAAGTAAGTGGATCTTTAGGAGCAGATGGATTATATACTAAAATAGTAGATAGAAGTAAATTTTATAGTGATAATTATGATTTTAGTAATACTATTAGAACTATGAACTTTGCTACTGTTAGTGAAAGTGAAGTATATGGAACTACCTTTTTTAATGACAAGACTTCTGCTTTTTATCGTGAAAATGTTAAAATAGTATTACCAGATTCATATAGTATGTATAATACTAATGAGTGGTTAAGTAAAGATAATTTTGATTATACTTTAAAATACGAAAAAGTTAGAGAATTAGCAGGAGAATCTTATGATGTTATTACTTCTTCTATGGAAGCTAAACGTGATTTAGAAACTAAAGTAGCGCTTCCAGAGGGGCAAAAAGAATTTATGGAAGGGGATACTATTAATAGTAAGGCAATATATCATGATGGTCAATTAATTGCTTATTATCAAGATGGAGTAGGTAGTGAATGTGAAAATGTTAAAAATGCCTTAATTGGGGATGCTAATAATGCTATTGGTAGTATAACTAGTTATTATAATTTGTCTGATAATATTGATATTACTTTTCAAGAGTTATATCATTATCAAGATGATATGAATAAAAACTATAAAAATAAGAGTTTATAAGTACTTAAATATGAGTACTTTTTTTAATTTTAAACTTTTTAGCATTTTAGTGTTGACATTGCTAAAAAAATGTCATATAATTACTTTAGCGCTCATATAATAGCATTGCTAAGGAAGTGATATAATGCTTAGTGAAAGACAAAAAGAAATATTAAAATATATAGTAGAAGAATATATTAAGAGTGCAAAACCAGTTAGTTCTAATAAAATATGTAATATACTTAATTGTTCTTCTGCTACTGTTAGAAATGAAATGGTAATATTAGAAGAATGTCATTTATTAGAGAAAAATCATTTTGCATCTGGGCGTCAACCTAGTGAGGAAGGATATCGTTATTATGTAAATAATTTGATGCAACCTAAAAATATGAGTGGTGAAGATATGTTAAAGTTGCAAACTATATTTCATAATAATTCACTTGATTTAAGTGATACTATAAAAAAGAGTATTGAACTTGTATCTGAAATTACTAATTATACTGCTTTAGTATTAGGTAAAAATGCTAAAAATAATCGACTTAAAAAAGTCCAAACGGTACCACTTGAAGAAAATAAAGTACTTACTATGGTTATAACAGATAAAGGGTTTGTTGAACATAAGATATTAAGTTTACCTTCTAGTATCTCTACTAATGAGTTACAAAAGACAGTTGATTTAATTAATCGTTTAGTAATTGGTACACCACTTGATGAAATTAGTGAGAAATTAGAGTATTCTGTTAAGCCTATTATTGGTAAATATGTAAAACAACATGAAATACTTTATAATACTTTTTATGATGCATTTAATGAAATAAATCATAAAAATAATGATGTACATTTCGCGGGAAAAACTAAATTTTTAAATCAACCAGAATTTAATAGTGTTGATAAAGTTAAAGATATTTTAAATAAGTTCGATAATATTTCTTTTGTAGAAAAGATGACAGAAGAAGACAATGGTGTAAATGTTTATATTGGAAGTGATAGTGATATTTCTGATGATGTTTCTATTGTAAAGACTAAATATAATATTGATGGAGATGAGGGAACTATTGCTATTATTGGTCCTAAAAGAATGGAATATGATAAAGTTGTAGGACTTCTAGATTATATAAAACAAAATATAGGAGGTCAAAATGAAAAATAAAAAAGATGATAAGAAGAAAAAAGAAATGCCTATAGAAGAAGAGCAAATAAATAATAATGAGGTTGAATTACTTGGTAATAGAATAAAAGAATTAGAAGATAATTTATTAAGATCACAAGCAGAACTTATTAATTATAAAAAAAGACGTGATGAAGAAGTATCAAGACTATTAAAATATGCTAATGAGGATGTTATTAAAGAAATATTACCAATTTTAGATAATTTTGAGAGAGCTATTAATATGGACGATGATAATTTAGATGATGAGGTTTCTAAATTTTTAAGTGGTTTTAAAATGATATATGCTAATTTAAAAAATACATTAGATAAATTAGAAGTAAAAGAAATTGAGGCTTTAAATTCTAAATTTGATCCTACTTACCATCAAGCTGTATTGCAAGAACATAATGATGAATATGAAGAGGGTATTATATTAGATGTTATGCAAAAAGGTTATATGTATAAAGATAAGGTAATTAGACCTGCGATGGTTAAGGTAAATAGTTAGGAGATGTAATGGATAAGAATACTGTAAAACAAATATTATATATAATTATTGCAATAGTTATTGCTATAGTTTTAGTTAAATTATTTATTTGGTTATTACCAATAATATTAGTATTAATTTTGGCTTATTTAGTTTATAATGCTATTAAGCCAAAAAGAAAAGAAAATAAAAATAAAAAAAATATAAAAATTATAGATATGAAAGATGAATAATATATATAAATTTATTGTTTTTCTAAATGTCTTTAAAATTAAAATATAATTAAATTTATAAAGGAAAGGTGATATATATGAGTAAAATAATTGGAATAGATTTAGGTACTACAAATAGTTGTGTTGCCGTATATGAAACTGGGGAGGCTAAAGTTATTCCTAATGCAGAGGGTAATCGTACTACTCCATCAGTTGTTGCTTTTAAAAATGGAGAAATGTTAGTAGGATTAAAAGCTAAACATCAAGCTATTATTAATCCAGAGACTATATCTTCAATTAAAAGATTAATGGGTACTAATGAGAAAGTAAAGGCTAATGGTAAAGAATATACACCAGAAGAAATTAGTGCTATGATATTAGGAGATTTAAAGAAAACTGCAGAAAGTTATTTAGGCGAAAAAGTAACTAAAGCTGTAATTACTGTACCTGCTTATTTTAATGATGCACAAAGACAAGCAACTAAAAATGCTGGTAAAATTGCAGGTTTAGAAGTAGAGAGAATTATTAATGAACCTACTGCGGCTGCTTTAGCATATGGTTTGGATAAACAACAAACTAATGAGAAAATATTAGTATATGATTTAGGAGGAGGAACATTTGATGTATCTATTCTAGAATTAGGAGATGGAGTATTTGAAGTATTATCTACTAGTGGTAATAATCATCTAGGAGGAGATGATTTTGATAATCGTTTAGTAGATTATATAGTTAAACAAATAAAAGAAGAAGAAAAAGTTGATTTAAAAGATGATAAGATGGCTATGCAACGTATTAAAGAAGCTGCAGAAAAAGCTAAAAAAGATTTAAGTGGAATGACTTCTACTAATGTGTCTTTACCATTTATTGCTCAAGTAGATGGTGCTCCAGTTAACTTTGAGATGGATATTACTCGTGCTAAATTTGAAGATTTAATTAAAGATTTAGTTGAATCTACTAAAGAACCTGTAAGAAACGCTTTAAAAGATGCAGGATTAAATGCAAAAGATATAAATAAAGTCTTATTAGTAGGAGGTTCTACACGTATTCCTTGTGTTCAAGAATTAGTTAAAAAAGAATTAGGACAAGATCCTTCTAAAGGAGTAAATCCTGATGAAGTAGTTGCTATGGGAGCAGCAATTCAAGGTGGTGTATTAACTGGAGATGTAAATGATATTGTTTTATTAGATGTAACACCATTATCTTTAGGTATTGAAACACTAGGAGGAGTAATGACAGTATTAATTGAAAGAAATACTACTATTCCTACTTCAAAATCACAAATATTTTCTACTGCAGCGAATAATCAACCTGCTGTTGATATTCATGTATTACAAGGTGAACGCCCAATGGCTGCAGATAATAAAACTTTAGGTAATTTCCAACTTACAAATATTCCACCTGCACCACGTGGAGTACCTCAAATTGAAGTAACATTTGATATAGATGCAAATGGTATAGTTAATGTAAAGGCTAAAGATTTAGGTACTAATAAAGAACAATCTATTACTATTACTGCTACTAATACATTATCTGATGAAGAAATTGATCGTATGATGAAAGAAGCAGAAGCAAATAAAGAAGCAGATGAGAAGAAAAAGAAAGAAGCAGATTGTAAAAATGATGCAGAACAAGTTATCTTTATGACAGAAAATGCTCTAAAAGATCTAGGAGATAAAGTAGATAAAAAAGAAAAAGAAGAAGCAGAAAAATTAATGGATAATTTGAAAAAAGAATTAGAGGGAAATGATATAGATAAAATAACTAAAGCAAAAGATGAATTATTAGCAAAAGCAAATGCTTTAGCTAGTAAGGTATATGAAGAAGCTGCTAAAGAAAATCAAGCAAATAATGAAACTAAAGAAGAAAATAAAGAAGATAAAAAAGATGATGTAATTGATGCAGAATTTGAAGAGAAATAAGTTCTAGGTAACTAGGACTTCTCTTAATAGAAAGAGGTTAATTATGAATAAAAAAGATTATTATGAAGTACTTGGTGTTTCTAAAACAGCAACTCAAGATGAGATAAAATCTGCTTTTAGAAAATTAGCTAAAAAGTACCATCCAGATGTATCAAAAGAAGCAAATGCCGCTGAAAAGTTTAAAGAAGCACAAGAAGCTTATGCAGTTTTATCTGATGAAGAGAAACGTAGAAAATATGATCAATTTGGACATAGTGCATTTACAAATGCTCAAGGTGGTTTTAGTGGCTTTGATGGCTTTGATTTTGGTAGTATGTCAGATATATTTGATGATATACTAGGAGGTATGGGCTTTGGTTTTTCTTCAACACGTTCTAATAATAATGCAAGACGTGGAGATGATATATTACAACATATGACTATTACTTTTGATGAGGCAGTATTTGGTTGTAAAAAAGATATTAAATTAACTTTAGATGATACATGTAGTGAATGTAATGGTAAGGGTGGTTTTGATGAGACAACTTGTTCTAGATGCCATGGAAGTGGTACAGTTACTAGTGAACAAAGAACAATTTTTGGATCTTTTCTAACAAGAACTACATGTCCTGATTGTAATGGTAGAGGAAAAACTTTTGCTAAAAAATGTAGTAATTGTCGTGGAAGTGGAAGAGTTAGAACTACTAAAACAATAGAAGTTAATGTACCTGCCGGTATCGATAATGGGAATAGATTACGTTTAGCTCAAAAAGCAGAAGCAGGTATAAATGGTGGTAGAAATGGAGATTTATATATTGAATTTAGTGTTAAACCACATGAAATATATATAAGAGAAGAAGATGATATATATTTAACTCTACCTCTTACTATTCCAGAAGTAGTATTAGGATGTAAAAAAGAAATTCCTACTTTATACGGAAAAGTTGATTTAACTATTCCCGCGGGTACTCAAGCTAATAGTAAATTAAAATTAAGATCAAAAGGAGTTAGTAATGTTAATACAGGAAGAAAAGGAGATATGTATGTAATAGTAGAAGTACAAATTCCTACTAAATTAACTAAAGATGAAAAGAAAGCTTTTGAAAATTTAAATAATGTTATGAAAAATGATAATTCTTTTCTAAATAAAATAAGAAAGTTTTTACGTGATTAACTTTCTTTTTTTTCTTTTTTTTGTTACAATACTTCTAGGTGATATTATGCAAAGATATTTTGCTAAAAATATAGAAAATAACAAAGTAAAATTATTAGATAGTGATTATCATCATATAAAAAATGTAATGAGATATAAAAATAATGATAAAATAGAAGTAGTTTTTAATCAAAAATTATATATTGCAAGTATTAATGATGTTAATACTAATGATATCGAAATAATTAGTAATATTTCTTCTAATAATGAGTTAGATATTGATATTTGTATTGCAGTAGGATTAGTTAAAGAACAAAAAATGGATTTAATTTTGCAAAAGTTAACAGAACTTGGTGTTAAGAAAATAATTCCTTTAAAATTAAATAGATGTATAGTAAAAATAGATGATAATAAAATAGATAAAAAACTTACTAGATGGAATAGTATTTGTAAAGAAGCTAGTGAACAATCTAAAAGAAATATTATTCCTACTGTATTAAAACCCATGTCTATTAATGAATTATTAAAAGAAGATTATGATTTAAAATTAGTAGCGAGTACAAAAGAAGAAAATTTAATTTCTAACTATTTACAAAATGTAAATAAGTGTGGTAAAATTATAGTAGTTATTGGTCCTGAAGGTGGAATTGAACCTACTGAAGAAGATTTTTTAAATAAAAATGGTTTTATTAGTGTTTCTTTTGGGGGTTTAATTTTAAGAGTAGAGACTGCTAGTATATATGTAGCTAGTATTATTAATTATAGTTGTAGGAAGTGATATTATGTATATGATAGATAATTTTATAAATATTTATAATAATTTAAGTACAATTGAATTAGTAATACTGTGGATTATAATTTTTGCTTTTATATTATTGTTTGTTATTTCTATTAGTTTATCTTATAAAAATAAAAAACTTAAAGCTTTATTAAAAGCTAGAGAAAATGAACCTAAAGAAATAGTAAAAGAAGTAATTAAAGAAGTTATAAAAGAAGTACCTAAACCAGTAGAAGTAAAAGAAAATATAAAAGAAGGACCATATTCTAAAAATGTATTAAAAGATATATATACTAGACATCAAACTTCACCAATTAATATTGTAAATGATGAGATAAAAATAGAAAAAGAAGATAATTTATCTTATACAGAAAAAGTAACTAGAAAATTAGAAAGTGAGTATAAACCTCAAACTATAGAACTTACAGATTATGAGAAAAAACAAGAAGAAGAAGCAATTATTTCATATAAAGAATTATTAAATACAAATAAAGAAAAATTATATAATATAACAGATGAAGAAGAAACTACTGATTTTATTAAGGAATTAAAATCATTTCGTAGTAGTTTATAAGAATAAGAAGGTGTAATAATGAAAATAAATACGTTAACTACAAGTAAATACGGGGGTCAAATTTATTATTAAATGATATAAAAAATGTATATAAAATACAAGGAAATGTTCTATGTAAATAGAATATCTTTCTTGTATTTTTTCGTGTGGAGGAAAATATGAAAAAGAAAGTAATTATATTAGTTATATCAATAATAGTAGTTTTAATTATTTTATCAACAACTACTTATGCTTTATTTTTTAGAAAAGATAAACTAGAAAATACAGAGAGTTATACTGCTGGTATATTAGATATAGTAATAGAAAATGATGAAGAAGGATTAGGAGAAACTCTAAATCTTACAAATAGTTTGCCTATAACAGATGAAGAAGGTAAGAAATCAACTCCATATAAGTTTAAAATAACTAATAAAGGTAATTTATCTTATACATTTGATTTGTTATTAAA
>CALVVX010000023.1 GCA_944364015.1 uncultured Bacilli bacterium
CACCTTCTTTTGGTTTATTACTATATCACAAATAATTTTTGTTGTAAATACTTTTCAAACATTTGTTCTACAAAATTTGGACTTAAAAAAAGATAGTGTCGCTATCTTTTTACATGAATTAAATTTTCATATACTTCTTCAAGAGCTCTTCCTATATTTTTTTTAGAATGATACTCTGATTCTTTCATTTGATAATATCCTGTTCTTTCCATTTGCTTACTACGACTAGCTACTATATATACTAATTCATATTTTGAATCGACGATGTTTAAAATTTTATCTATTGAAGGATAAATCATTGATATCACACTCCCTCTTCCCTATTACTAGAATATAATAATATTTTCTAAATTGCAATATGTTTTACATAAATTTTACAAATTCTTGGTTTTGTTAATGATATCTACGGCACATATTACTCCTTCGTTGGAGGCTGTTATTAGTTGGTAGATATCTTTTTTTATTGCATCTCCAATTGCATAGACGTTGTCTATTGATGTGTGCATTTTTGAATCGACGATTATATAATTGTTATCGCTATCTAATTTTAGCATATTGGCAATTGGTTCATATCCAATGGCAATGAATACTCCGTCTGCATTTATTGTGGTGTTATCTTTTAGTTTTACTTTTGCAAGTTTACCATTTTCAATTATATAATCTGTTACTTGGTTGTTATAAATTATATCTACATTGTCGTATTTTTCTAAATCTAGAGTTAATTTTGTTTCTGCTCGTAAGTTGTTACGACGATGAATTATGGTTACTTTGTGGCAAATAGAGGCTAAATATATTGCATCTAAAATGGCACTGTTTCCTCCGCCGATGACTACTACGTCTTTGTTTTTATATAAATTTCCATCACATAAAGCACAATAACTTATTCCTTTTCCGATTAGCTCTTCTTCGTGTTCTAGGTTTAATTTTCTTGGTGCTCTACCAGTAGCAATTACTAAATATTTAGTTTCTATTTGTTCTTTTCTAGTTTTGATTATAATGTTTTTTTCTTTTTTTATGTCTACTACTTCATCAAATAAGTATTCTACGTCTAGTTTTTTTACTTGATTGTAAATATTAAAAGCTAAATCTGGTCCACTTATTTTGTCAAATCCTGGGTAGTTTTCTATTGAGTTTGCTTTGTGTAATTGGCCTCCTGGTACGTCTTTTTCAATGATAAGTGGTTTGATTCCTGCGCGTATTAAATATATTGCACAGCTCATTCCTGCAATTCCTGATCCGATTATAACTACTTCTTTTTGCATGTTTTCCTCCTTTTTATTAATATTATTATGCCTATTAATATAAATAATATTGATACTATTTGACTAATTTTAAAATTTAAAAAATATAGGCTGTCTGTTCTAAAGGCTTCAATTATAAATCTAACTATGCCATAATATATTAGGTATATAATGGTTATTGATGCTGTTTTGGTATTTTTTTTATATCTAAATATCATCATGATTATAAATCCAATTAAGCATAAAATAGATTCGTATAAAAATGTTGGATGATGATATGCTCCGTCTATATACATATTATCTATAATAAAATTTGGTAAGTGTAAGTTGGTTAAGAATTCATAACTAGTTACAAAGCCATATGCTTCTTGATTGAAGAAGTTTCCCCATCTTCCTACTGCTTGAGCTAGTATTAATGATGGTGCAAATAAGTCTAATAGTTCTAAAAAGTTTTGTTGGTGTTTTTTTGCATAAAAATATATAAAAATTATTGCAAATATAATAGCGCCATATATTGCTAATCCTCCATTGTAAATTTCAAAGATAGATAAAAATGTGTCAAATGCTTGATAGTTAAATATTACATAATATAATCGTGCTCCAATTATTCCAACAATTACCATATAAAATATTAAATTATCTAAAAATTTTTGATCTATGTTTTTTCTTTTTGCTTCTATTTTTACTAAAATATATCCTATTATTAATCCTAATAAAATTAATACAGAATACCAATATATATTAATATTACCAATTGATATTAATACTCTATTCATCTTTTACCTTATTTATTATTGGTTTTATTATGATGCCTTCCATTAATATGTTTAGAAATGAAATTAATATTGCTATGAAAAATGGAATTATAAAACCTGATATTTGAAAGTTATCTTGTAATATAAAGCTTGTTATATACAAAATAAATAGATTGATGATGGGATAGAAAAGTCCCATTGTTAAAGCAGTTATTGGTAGGGTAATATAAAATAATATTGGTTTTATTGTTTGGTTTAATATATATATTATGATTGATGCTAATAATGCATATAAGCCAAAATAATCTAAATTTATATAAATTGAGTCAAATAAATATGAGATGATTACTAATACTAATGCGTAACATATCATATATAATAACCATTCAAATATTTTATTGTTAATCAATCTTTTTCTAATTGTTTTTTGTTCTATAATTATGTTCTTTTTCAACTAAATCACCTTAATTATAATATCATATTTTTTTTATAAAATAAATATATATGTATAACATTTTTTATAATATTTATGATATAATATTATTGTTTGGAGGTACTATTTATGAAAATAATTGAGCTTAATGAAATTCAATTTAGAAATTATTCAAGATTACATAGTAGTCGTAATTATTTACAAACAGTTGAATATGCTAATATGCAAAAGATTTATGATTTTGATGTTAGTTATGTGGGACTGGTTGATGAGGAGGATAAATTGCTTTCTGCTACTATGATTATTAATAAGAAAGTGTTTGCCAAGTTTTTATATGGTATTGCTCCAGGTGGTTTTTTAATTGATTATAATAATTATGATTTGTTGAAGACTTTTGTTAAACAGCTTAAAAAATATTTATATAGACATGATTATATATATTTACAAGTAGAGCCTAGATGTATCATAAATAGTGCTAATAAGAAGATGGGAACAGTTTATAGTGCTACTTCAATTATTAATAATATCAAAAATTTAGGGGGTATTTTTGTTCCTAATAACTTAAATAATAAATATGCAGTTTATTTAGATGTTAAAGATGAGAAAACTTTATACAATAATTTTAGTCGTAGTTTAAGAAGAACTATTCAAGATTGTAAAGATATGGGAATTGCAATTTATAAGGGTGATAATACTAATATTGATGAGTTTTATGAGTTGATTAAAAAGAAGACTACTCAAGAGATAGATTATTATTATAATTTTTCTAAATGTTTTAATAATCCTAATAATATGTTTGAAATTTATTTTGCAAGATTAGAGCCTGAATCTTATTTGAATAATGCTACTGCACTTCTTAATAAAGAACAGAAAAAAAATGAAAAATTAAATAAGAAAATGCAAAATAGAGTTGTTACAAATGGTCTTCTTAATCAAAAGATTTCTTCTGATAAGAGAGTGCAAAAATACAATAAAAAATTAAATGATGCAATTAATATGTATGAGTTATATCCAAATGGAATTATTGTTAGTACGTGTGCTATTATTAAGACTAATAATGAGATTACTTTTTTAATTGATGGGTATGAAGAGAAGTTAAGAAAAATTAGAGCTAGTGTTATGTTAAGATACGAGTTAATTAAAGAGTTTAGAAAGCAAGGTTATACAAAGTTTAATTTAGGTTTTTTGCCTAAAGATAAAAGTAATGTTAATTTTAAGCATATTTATGATGTTAGAATGAATTTTGGTGCTAATTTTGTTGAGTTTCCTGATGCGTTTCATTTAGTTATTAATAAAATTTTATATAGTTTGCCTACTTTACCTAAAACTCAATCAAGAAGTGATTCATAACAGTCTAAAGTTTGTTTATAAACTCTAGAGTTTGTACACTAATTACTATTATTTGTGGTAGAATATAATTAAGAGGAAAAACATTTACATACGCGTTAACTCCGTTTTCCTCTTTTTTATTTTATAATTGCTCCTAGTTTTTTTATTACTCTTTTTTCTATTCTAGATATATATGATTGAGATATTCCTAACATGTCTGCAACTTCTTTTTGGGTTAGTTCTTTTTTTCCGTTTAATCCATATCTATATTCTATTATTTCTTTGTCGCGACTATTTAATTTTTTTATTTCTTCATATAATATTTTTTTATCAGTTTCATCTTCTATATTTTTAGTTACGATATTACTTTCTGTTCCTAATACGTCTTCTAGATGTAATTCGTTTCCTTCTGAATCAAAGCTTAAGCTATCTTCAAAACTTATTTCGGTTTTTTTTCTTTTTATTTTTCTTAAATACATTAGTATTTCATTATCTATACAACGAGATACATAAGTTGCTAGTTTTATGTTTTTGTCTAATTTATAAGTATTTACTCCTTTGATTAATCCAATTGTACCAATAGATACTAAATCTTCTAAATCAACCATGGTATTATCATATTTTTTTGCTAAAAATACTACTAATCTTAAATTATGTTCAATTAATTTATTTCTTGCTTCTATATCTCCGTTTTGAGATAATTCTATATATTTTAATTCTATTTCTCTATCAAGTGGAGGTGGTAATATATCACTGCTTCCTACATAAAAGATATAATTAAATTTTAAGAATAATTTTTTTATTAATTTTATTAATTTTTTCATATTTCCTCCTCTAATAATTTGGAATTTAAGATGCAATCTATTCCATCTATTTTTATTTCTTCTTCGCTTATTCCTATTAAAAAGTTTTTTCTAATTCCAATTTTATCAATATATATTTTCTTTGGTACAATGCATTTTAATAATCCATGGTTGTTTAGAGTATCATATGGTACTATTAATATATTAGTATCTAAATAATTAAAGTTTATTTGTTTTTTATTTACCAAAATTATAGGTCTTTTAAAATATGGATCTACTAGTTTATTGCCTGTATCAAGAAAGGCTGTTAATGATTTTATAGAACCGTCTTTTAGATAAATGTCTATATTATAATATTTAGAATAATTATCTTTTAGCTCTTTTGCTTGTTTTACATAAAAATATAAAACTATTGGGCTTAAGAAAATTAATACACTAAAGTTGAGACTAAGTCCATTGTGATAAAATAACATTCCATCATTTTTATAACATAATTCTAGTTCTAACATGTATAAAAATCCTCCGAGGACAATGCTTGAAGTATATAGATAAAAAACATTTTTTATTGTATATTTTATATTTTTATATCCAAATGATACTATTACCATTAAAAAAGCTGTAAAGACTTTTAAAAATATTAAAAAAAAGGCATTAAAATTAAATAATAAGCTAAAAATTGAACTGCTTCCAATTAATCCTGATAATAATATTTTTCTATAATTTGTTTGTCTTCTTAAAATAATGGCTACAGAAAATATTAAAATCAAATCAATTAAAAAGTTTAATAATAAGACTAAATCTATATATACCATTAATATCACCAATTAGAGTATATAAAAAAAACAACATAAATTATGTCGTTTAATGTTATATTTGAAAATTATCTTCTAAAGAAAATTCGACGTTTTCTTCAATCCAATTTTTTCTTGGTTCTACTGCATCTCCCATTAAGATGTTTACACGTTTTTCTGCTAGGGCTAAATCTGTTATACTAATTTTTATTAAACTTCTTTCTTTAGGATCCATAGTGGTTTCCCATAGTTGTTCGGCATTCATTTCTCCTAATCCTTTATAGCGTTGTATTTTATAGTTTGTTTTGTTTTTTGTTATTTCTTTTAATTCAGAATCACTCCATGCGTATGAACTTTTATTAGCAAAATTTATTTTATATAATGGAGGATATGCAATGTATAAGTGTCCTTTTTCAATTAAAGGTCTCATATAACGATAAAAGAATGTTAATAATAAGCATTGAATATGTGCTCCATCTACATCGGCATCTGTCATTATTATTACTTTTCCATAATTAATGTCTTTTATATTAAAATCGCTTCCTATACCTGCACCAATTGTATGAATTAAAGTATTTATTTCTTCATTTTTAAATATATCTTCTAGTTTTGCTTTTTCTGTATTAATTACTTTTCCTTTTAAAGGTAAGATTGCTTGTGTTTTTCTATCTCTTCCTTGTTTAGCAGAGCCTGCAGCACTATCGCCTTCTACTATAAATAGTTCTCGTGATAATTTATCTTTTGTTTGAGCGGGTGTTAGTTTTCCTGATAATATTTTTTCTATTTTTTTGCTATCTTTTCCTTTTCTAGTTTCTTCTCTTGCTTTTCTAGCAGCTTCTCTTGCTTCTTTTCCTTTTTGTGCTTTTGATATAATTTTAGTGGCAACAGCCTTGTTTTCTTCTAAATAAAATTTTAATTTTTCACTTACAATATTTTCTACTACACTTCTAGCTATAGGAGTTCCTAATTTTGATTTAGTTTGTCCTTCAAATTGTAATAAATCTTCTGGTATTTGTACACTTATAATTGCAGTTAATCCTTCACGTACATCACTACCTTCAAAGTTTTTATCTTTAGATTTTATGATTCCTTTATCTTTAGCATAATCATTCAATACTTTAGTAATAGCACTTTTAAAACCTACTTCATGACTTCCTCCATCGCTTGTTTTTACATTATTTACAAAAGATACAATGTTTTCAGAATAACTATCAGTATACTGCATTGCAATAGATATTTTTATTTTATCTTTTATAGCATCAAAACTAAATACATTATGTAATTTTTCTCTACCTTCATTCAAATATTGACAAAAGGCTTCTAATCCATTTTGGTAACAATATTTTGCTGTTCTATTTTCAATCTCATCTACTATTTCTATAGTAAGTCCATTTATTAAAAAAGCACATTCTTGCATTCTTTCACATATAGTAGAAAAATTAAAAACAGTAATAGGAAAAATTTCTTTATCGGGTAAAAATCTAACTGTAGTTCCTGTCTTATTAGTAGTGCCTATTTTTTTAAGTGGAATAGTTACATGTCCTCCGTGTTCAAATTTAATATAATATTCTCCACCGTCTCGTCTTGTAGTAACTTCCATTACACTACTTAAAGCATTAACAACAGAAGCTCCAACTCCATGTAAGCCTCCGGATACTTTATATCCACCTTCAGAAAACTTTCCTCCTGCGTGTAATACGGTATATATAACTTCCGGAGTTGATTTGCCAGAAGAATGCATTCCTACAGGTAAACCTCTTCCATGATCAGTAACACTAATAGAGCCATCTTTGTGCATAATTATTTTTAAATGGTTACCATAACCATTTAATGCCTCATCTACTCCATTATCTACTATTTCCCAAATTAAATGGTGTAAGCCTCTTTTATCAGTAGAACCTATATACATACCAGGACGTTTTCTAACTGCTTCTAATCCTTCTAATATTTTTATTGAACTCTCATCATATTTTGCCATTTTATCAACTCTTTTCCTTAATAATTTTATCACAAAAGAAAAAATGTAGCAAGTAAATTCTACATTTATAACACTCTTCTAACGGCAATAATTGGCATTATTTGATAATCAGTTACTACAATACCTGTATTAGAATTTAAAGCATGTACTACTTGATTATTACCTATATATAAAGCAGCATGAATAACTACTCCATCATAACCATGTAAAACTAAATCTCCTGGTTGAATATCACTAATACTAACTCCTCGTCCTACATATGCTTGTGAAGCAGCCGTTCTTGGTAGACTAATTCCAAAATTTTGAAAAACTAAACTAGTAAAACCAGAACAATCAGTACCATTAGTTAAACTATTTCCCCCATATACATACGGATTTCCTACAAATTTTAAAGCATAATTTACAATTTGACTAGCCAGTCCAGTATTAGTAGAAGTATCAGAAGTAACACTTCTAGTTTTAATTTCTTGTTTTTTCTTTTTTGCTTCCTCTTCTTGTTGTTTTTTCAATTCTAATTCTTTTGCACTTTTAACAATATCTTCACTACTTTCTACACTAGATACAACATTATCAATTTCATTTAATATATTAGCTTCTTCAAAATTACTAGCATAAGTAATTAAAACTTTATTAACACTTTTTTCTTGATTAACTAAAAAAACATATCTAGTAGCAAGAATCATTAAAAGCATAATTAAAAATATTATTTTAAACTTTTTATCAATAATAAACACTTCTAAATCTCTCCTTTTCACAAGGTGCGATAGTTATTATAACATAGATAGAAAAAAATAGCAAATTTATACATTTACTACTTATTAAAATCCCTTATAAATAAAGGGAAAACTACATTTTAAAGACTAATAAATTAGGATTAAATATAAATATCAAACCTAAAGCAAGTAAAATAAAACCCGCGATTAATCTGGCAATAATTCTATGTTTTGCCTTAATTTTATCTATTTTTAACGAAGTAATAATAATTACAAAAATAATTAATTCATCAATTAAGAAAAATAATATATAAACTAAAGTATACAAAACTTGTTCTAATATTGTAACATTATTAATATATAATATCTCATTAAACATAGAAACTAAACCAAAAGATGAAGATAATTCTACTAAACTAAGACTAATAATAAGAAGTAAAAGTCCAATCATAACAAACTTACTATTAACAGTATTATTTCTACTAATTAAAGGTCTTAGACTAAATATTCCTCCAAATATTATAATTAATCCTATAATAAAGCGAGCAATATCTTCATTTACAATTACTGCAAGATTTGGAAAAATAATTAAAGAAATAAAATATATAATACTAGAATTTAAAATAAAGCTACTACCTAATAAAAGCATTCTTTTTCTATTATTTAAACTAATTAAAATAGCAATTAAAAATACCAATATCCATATAGTAGAAGGATTAAATCCATCAATACTACCTAAAATTAAAGCATTAAGCATAAGTGATAAATCATTAGTATCAATATTTCCAATAATTGGTAAAGTTATAGTATAATTACCGTAATTTTCAATAAAAACATTAACATTAGGATCATTTACATTAACCTCATAAGTAGGTAAATCCAAATTTTCTAATTCTGCAACCTTATCAATATAACCAAAATTAGAAAAATACTCAATTGACCCAATAAAAGTTTTCATAGAATGTTCTGAACTAAAGCCATTAAAAGTTTTATTTCCAATAATAGTAAATGGAACTGAAGTAACTTTAGTATTATAAATTTCAGAAACTTGTGATAAAATCAAACTATTATTAGGATCACTAATCTCATACTTATATACTCTTATATTTTCGTATTTCTCTTCTAATTTATCTAATAGTTCTATTTCTTCTTTACAATGTGGACAAGTAGATGAATGAAACAAATAAATATTTACTAAATTTCTAGAATCAGCATTAACTTTAGGTACAAATATTAATATTAAAGTTAAAACTATTAATAATTTTTTAATTTTTGATAACATTTATCAAAAACCTCTAAAAATTTATTTATTTGTTTTTCAGTAGTTAAATAAGATAAACTAATTCTAATAGAACTAGAAGCTAGAGAATCTGAATTAGTTAAAGCTTTAATAGGTCTAGAAATACTATCAGCATTAGAACAAGCACTTTTAGTAGATACATATATTTCTTCTTCTTCTAAGGCATGAATAAAGGTCTCTGGTTTAATACCTACAATACTAATATTTATAATATGTTTAATAGATTTATCAGTGCTATTTATATAAACATTTTCATATTTTTTTAATCCATTTATAATTATTTCATTTAATTTAGAAATTTTTTCATAATTTATATCAACTTTATCTATAATTAATTCTAATGCTTTTTTTAAAGATACAATCAAACTTAAAGCAGGAGTACCACTTCTATATATAGTAGTAGACTTTCCTCCATGAATAAGTGGTGTAAGCTCAATATTTTCTTTTTTTATAAGCATTCCTATTCCCTTTAAGCCAAAAAATTTATGTGCAGAAATACTTGCTAAATCAATATTAGTAAAATCAACGTTTACTTTACCAATAGCTTGTGTACAATCAACATGAAAAAAACATTTAGGATATTTTTTTAATATTTTAGCTATTTGTTCAACTGGTTGTCTTATACCAAGTTCACTATCTACACAACAAATTGATACGAGTAATGTATCATCAGTAACTTTTTGTTCTAAATCTTCCAAATTAACTGTACCATCTTTATTTAAATTTACATAATCAATTATGAAACCTAATTTTTCTAAATAATTACATGTCTCTATAATAGAAGAATGTTCTAATTTAGTAGTAACTATATGATTAGCGCGATTTTTATACTTAAAACATATTCCCTTTAATGCCATATTATTAGCTTCACTTGAACTTGATGTATAAATTATTTCATTAGGTTTTACATTAAAATATTTAGAAATTTCTTCAGTAGCATAATTTTCTAATTTTCTAGATTTTAAACCCAATTTATGAAGCGAATTACTATTAGCAAAATAATCTTTTGAAACTTTAGAAAAAACATCTATAACCTCATCAGTTGCAGGTGTAGTAGCACAATAATCTAAATATATCACAATATCACCTCTTTGCAAAATATTGTAACATAAATAAATAAAATATAAAACTAATTTTTAAATTTTAATACATAAATTATTATAAATAATCTTTTAAACTTTCTACAAATTCTTCTTGTTTATTAACATAATTATTAATTATTTGGCTAACTTCATCATCTAGTTTTTTATTATTTAATATTTTTTTTCCCTCAACTATTCCCATATTTGTGCCTTGCAACAATAATTCTGCTATTTTTGAATTACTATGATCTGTTAATGTTTTCATATTAACCATAGACCATGTCATAGCTTTAGTCATTATGTTAGTCTCATGTGCAATATCTTCACTATTATATTTAGAATATATTTTATCTACTTCTTTCTTAATATCATCATAAAATTCTTTTTGATTTTTTAATAATTTTTTAAATTTATTATCTTCAACCTTATCTAAAATATCACTAATTGCATCTACCCCCATACATGCTCCTTTACTAATTTCATCTAACGCATTTATATTTTCTTTCATATCATCCCTCCATTTATAATATGATAAGTTTAATAAATAATATACTTTACTTTACAAATTTATATGTTATAATCTTAATGGAGGTACATTATGATTAAAGAATTTAAACAATTTATTGCTAAAGGAAATGTTGTTGATTTAGCAGTAGGTGTTATTATAGGTAGTGCTTTTGGTAAAATAGTATCATCTTTAGTAAATGATATATTAATGCCCATTATTGGAATAATAATTGGAGGAGTAGATTTTACTAACTTATCAATAACTGTAGGAAGTGCTAAAATAACATATGGTATGTTTATTCAAAATATAATTGACTTTTTAATAATTGCATTTTGTATTTTCATATTTGTAAAAATTATTAATAAAATCACTTTAATTAATAAAGAAGAGAAAAAAGAAGAAATAACAGAAAATGAATTAAGTGTATTAAAAGAAATAAAAGAAGAATTAAAAAAGTTAAATAAAACTAAATAATTCTTCTTTTTATATATAATGATATAAAAATTTTAATTTAAGGTATATTGGTTTAATTATTTTGGTAATTTCTGCAACTTGTACAATTACACTTGCAATTAATAATACCTCAAATGGTTTGATTAATTCTTATGAAAGTGCTTATAATAAAGAAATAACTATTTCCTTTGATAGAAATAGTGTAATGAAAACTTTGACTTTTCAAATGAATCAGCAAAAGAAGAAATGCAAGAAAACTTTAACAACATATCAAATTTTACTATTGAAGATGTAGAAAATTATGCAAATAGTAAACACATTGAAAGTTACTATTATATCTCTAGATGGAGAAAATATTATGTTATCTATGAATATAAGTGGTAAAAAATACGAAAACGAAAAAGAACATGAAATAAATTTAAAATAGCAAAAAACGTCTAATATTAAATGCTATTTTGATTTTATTTCATTTTTTATTCTATATAAGCAATTAATTTTTATCTTACATTTTAACAAATTACAATATATTTTATTTAAGTATTTTTTTCTTATTATTAGATATAAAATCATCATACATAATTGGTCTATTTAAAACTTCTTCAAATTGCGATTCGCTGATTATTAAATTTTCTTCTAATTTTGATAAATCTGTATAATCTACATCTGTAGTTGTTTTAATTTTAGGATAATCTAAATCACTTAAATATGCACTTAATAAATCAAAACCTCCAGAAATTATTTCTTCTTTAGTAATATATTGTTTGTCAATTTCCATTCTCATTAAATTTCTCTTAATTATTTTTTTGCCAAAATCTTTATCATATATACTTGCATATATTTCATTATGATTTAATATTTCCCCACTCATAAATATTGTTCCTCTAAAAAAGCAATCATCTAATATTGAATAAAAATATATTTTTTTATCTACAAAAATTTGTATTCCTATAATATTTTTTATTCCTGCCTGTGTTCCACCTTTAGTAACTTCTATAAGTTGTGCCAAAGAAATATCATCTATACAATAATTATTCATAAATAATACCTTCTAAATATTTTTCTATTACTTTTTTACTAGGCTTATACATATTATCAGGAAGATTATCTATATCAAACCATTTCCATTCTAAAATTGTTTCTGGTTCCATATCTTTTATTTTGCCAGAATATTTATTTACTAAAAAGCCCACTGTAACATAATGTGCAGTATCTGTCATATCATCAGAAATACAAATTAATTTTAAATCATTAGCAATTAAACTAGTTTCTTCTTCTAATTCTCTTTTTGCTGCATCTACTAACTTTTCCATATATTCAACTTTACCACCTGGCATAGTCCAAGTACCTTGTCCATTTAATTCACTTGATGCTTTTTCTTTGTTTGGATTTCTTAATCCTAATAAAACTTTATTATCTTTTAAAATCATTACTCCAACACCTAAACCTGGTTTCATAAAATTCACCTCAACTACATTGTAACATACTTTTAAACATACATAAACTTTTTTTATTATTAAAATTAAAAATAAATGTATTTAAACTTTAAAAGTTCAAGTAAATATTAATCTAGTAAGCATTGAAATAGTTTTTACAACTTTTGTCAAAGATAATTTAATGCTTGAATCAATAATTACTAATATTATAGCCCAAATTATTACCAAAAAGAGAAAAAAATATAGTCATTTATTATTATTTAAGGTATAAATATATCAAGGAGGTCAATATGGAAAGAGAAATTAAATTTTCAAAAGGTGAAAATCTTGAAAGTGCTGTATACACCTTGTTGGCAGCTAAAGCAAGAGGAAAAAAAGTTTATGGAAAATTTTACGGGCATATACTGCATTCTGAAACTGTCTCTATGGATTCAGCATATATGGAAGTTTTGGGATGTACCAAAGCAGAATATGACAAACAAATAAAAAAATGGCGAGAAAATTATAAAAAAGAAGAAAAACTTGCTGAACAAAGAGCTATACAAAACATTCCTAAATGGATTGAAAAGGGACAGACATTAATTTATCCAGAAAGATATGAAGAATGGGAAAAATGTGTAAATACTTATGCCGCAAATCTATATCATGGATTAGAATTGGACTCAGCATTAGAAATAATGCAAGCATTAGAAAATGGAACTACAATAGAAGAAGCTTCAAAAATGCTTAACAATCAAAAACATTCTAGTATGACTGCCTCACTAGTAAGAAATATTATATTTTCATTTTCAAGTAAAGGTCCAGAATTTTGGGAAGCTACCGCTCATGGCAAAATTTCTTCAAAAAATAAAGCTTTATTAGAAGCAAAAAAACAAGAAAACATTCAACTTGCCACAAACATATGTAAAAAAAATGCTATAGGAACATATAAAAATCATCATGATTTTTACTACCCACAATTTAAACTCATAAAAAAACAAACTGTTACTAGTTCGAATAATTTCCCTATGATACCATTAGAAAAGTTATCTACAACTAGTTAACAAATTAATATAAGAAGCAATCACTATTTAAATTATAACATAAATTCTTGAAATTTTATCAAAACATTTCTTGTTTTATGAATATATTTATTATATAATTCTAACAGGAACATTTGATGTGAGTGTCGTCCTCCAATCTTAAGAAAGAAAGGAGGGATAGAAATGAAGAAAAGAACTTTTATAATAAAAGTCCTTCGTCTTATTGCTATCATTTTATTACTCCTTACCTTATTGGTAATAGCAATAAAAATATGACACTCTCTCATCTCTGATTGAGTGTCAACCCTAAATTTTTAGAGGCGACATTCACTTACAGAATTAAATGTTCCTCTTTTTTATTTTATGCAAGTTTTCTTGCTTACATACTAATAATATCATAAAAATAAACTTTTTTCAAGTCATATATACATTAACTCGTTAGTTCAAGTAAATATCAATATGGTGCTATTGGGAAAGCTATTTACAACTTTTTAACAAGTTGATATATAAAATCAATCTGATTTCATTTTAACACATAATATGTATTTTTACCAGTACCATTTTGAATTAAAATATTATCATTTCTCATTTTATTTAAAATATCATTAGCCCTAGTTTTTGAAACATCTAATAAAGATTCTACAATTAATCTATTTATTTTATTATTTTTCTTTAAATATTCAATAATTTGTTCTTCTTGAGTTAAATTTGTAGGTAATATTTTTATATTATTTTTATCTACATAATTAACATTATATAAAGTTACTTTAAATGTATTTTGGGTATTTAATATTAATGGCTTCTTATCATATTCTTTATAAGATTCCATGATTCTTCCAATACCAGTACCAAAACTTTCAACATATTTTAATCTATAAAATATATTAGCTAAATTGGGATTTCTAGATTCAGATACACCATTATATAAATCTTCCATACTAATTCCTTTAACTAGTCCTCCCAAAGAAGTGATTTCAAAACGATCATCAAATAATGATACTAATATACTCCCAGTAAAATTATAATCTCTATGTATAACTGCATTCAATAATGATTCTCTAAGTGCATATTCTGGATAATCTTTAGTGTCAATTCTTTCAAGTCCAACAATTTTACCTTTTGTTTTATTATATAAATCAAGATATTCAAATGTATCATTTACTTGTTTTAAAACAGAACCAGTAAACTCTTTTCTATCTCTAAATTCTAATTTGCTATTTCCATTAAAAATTGCACATTTTATTGAATAAGGACACTCATCTGATAAAAGCAAACCTAAATTTGTGTATTCATCATTTAAGTTTATAATATTTAATGTTTTAAATTTGCTATTATCAATTTCAATATTGTGGCTTTTAAAAATATTTTTTAAATATTCAAAGTGTAAATCTTGTACTTTTGAAACATTATTTTCAAAAGTATTACTATTGCTTTCTATTAATAGTCTTTTTACAACTTCTTCATTTGCTTGAACTGATACATTACCATGTCTTAAATAAACTCCTGATGATTTTAATCCTTTATCAGATAGATAATATGGCTTATTTGGAGCTTCACTGACTTTAACTATGATTATATCTTTATTTTCAACCCTTTCAATATATATTTTTGTATAAAGTGTCAAATCGGATTTGATTCCCTCACGAATCATTCCACTTAATGCTTCCAAATCCTTTTCGGCTTGCTTTAAACCAATAATTTTTCCATTATCATCTATACCAATATAAATAGTTCCATCATTTGTATTTGCAAAAGCAACAATTTCTTTTTTTATATCTTTTGTAAG
>CALVVX010000024.1 GCA_944364015.1 uncultured Bacilli bacterium
TATATATTAAAAAAAATTATGACATTTTCAATCTTTATATAATAAAAAATGTTTGTTTTATGCTATAATTTTATGGAGGTGTGTTATGAAAGTTTTAAGTATTAAGGAACCATATGCAACATTAATTTTTAATGGAAATAAACATATTGAAACAAGAAGTTGGAAAACCAACTATAGAGGCGAATTGTTTATTCATGCAAGTGGAACAAAATTAGCAACAGAATATCTGATAAATTCATATGTTTTAGAAATTATTAAAGATATGGATATGAATTTTGGAAATATTATTTGTAGAGGAAATTTAGTTGATTGTATTTATATGGATGAAAATTTCTTGGATAGTATAAAACAAGATGATAATGAATATAATCTTGGACTTTATGAAATTGGAAGATATGCTTGGGTTTTTGAAAATATTGAACCTATAAAGCCAATTCCAGTGAAAGGTAAATTAAACATTTGGAATTATGATGGAAAATACGAATTAATTCAACAACATAAAAAAAATAGAAGTATTTATTAATATTTATATAAATTATATTTATGATAAAATGTTGATTTAGGAGGTTGTATTATGATTGAAATTAAAAGAATAAAAACAAGTGAAGAATTTGAAAATGGTATTTCTGCATTAATCGAAATTTTTATTGATGAGTATCCATATTATAAAACTTGGATAAAAAAAATAGTGTTCAATTTGAACTAGGAGAGAAACAAATTTTATCAATTAATTACAATGATGAATTATGTGGATATGTAATGATTCATTTTTGCAGTGATAATATTGTAAAAATTAATGGAATATATGTTTTTGAAAATTATAAAGGCAAAGGTATAGCATCATCGGCAATGCAAAAACTTACAACTTTATTACAAAATAATGGTGTTGACTTAGTTTTTATTCAAACAAGATTAGATAATAATGCAGTTGTTCATTTATTTGATAAGACGGGATATAAACTTATAGGAACTAATTATCATGAAGTGGAAATGAAAGATAATTGGGTAGCATGTAATGATTTATCAGGTAGGTTACTTAATATAACTGAAATTGCATATAAACTTTATGATGGATTTAATTATTTATCAAATGAACAAGTAAATAAAATCAGGGATGAACATAAAAATGCTAACTTAGTTCTTACTAGAACTAAAAAGAAAAGATAAGGTGGTAAGTTATGAATAGAAAACCAATTATTGGAATAGTGGGTAAACCACAATGTGATGATATGATTTGGAATAAAATTTGTATAAGTAATGAAATTAAAGATGCAGTAAATGCTAATGGTGCAGTTGCAGTTGGTATTATTCCTCAAAGTAAAATAAAGGAAATAAAAGAGGGTAAACCTTTTTCATATCAATATTATTATTTAGATGATAATAGTTTAAATGATCTATATGTTACAATTGATTTATGTGATGGGATTATTTTAGAAGGTGGTATAGTAATTTGCGATTATGAGCAAAAAATTGTAAATTATTGTATTGAAGTGAAAAAACCAATTTTAGGAATTTGTTGTGGCTGTATAAATATGGCATTAGCTACTGGTGGAAGTATTTCATTAGAAAACTATGAATATTTAAAAGAAAAACACTTTAGTTTAACAAATATGAATATGCATAATATTAACTTAGAAAATGATTCAAAACTGTTTTCAGTTATGAGAAAAAATAATTTCGAAGTTAATAGTATTCATAAATGTAAAATTGAAAATACTGGAAAATATAGTGTTAAAGGTTATGCAGATGATGGAGTTGTTGAAGTTTTGGAGTTTAATGATGACAATTTTAATATAGGTGTTCAATGGCATCCAGAATTTATTGTACATAAACAAGAAGAAAATTTAATATTTAAAGAGTTTATATCATATATTAAAAATAGAAAAAAAGATTATAATTTATAATTTTTTTTTGTATTTAATTATATGTTTTAATATTTTGTTATTTTATTATATAATATATGAATATACATTATTATAAAAAAAATACATATTTTTTGCATTGTATAAAATTATGTAGTATAAATAGGGAGGTTATTTTTTGAAAGTTTTTGTTAATTATCCAACAACAGATGAAGGTAAAAAGCTGTTTCAAGATAATTTGGCAATTTTTAAAGCGAGGTTAATGTTAAAAAGTATAGAAAATTTAAAAATATCAGATATAGCGAAAGAAAAAATGATTAATAAGGTACTTGAAATTTTAAAGAGTATGCCTAATAATGTGGATGTTTAATTTTTTATGCTTTTTTTTAATTTAGAGATAACTATTTTTTTCATAATTCATTTAGTAATTGTATCTAGTACAATATTTTAAATATTAGTTATTTTTTTTTATGAATTAATATTAGATATAAAATTCATATTAGTTTATATATGTATGTCCTTTATGTTAGAGTAGCATCTGCTACTTTTACTTTCGTTAGATTATTATTAGTATCTTTTTTATTTGTAAAAAATACTATTAAACATATTCCTAGTATAATTATTAATATAACTATACTTATTATTATTTTTTTCAAAAATATTCCTCCTTTTTCTATAATATTATATTCTTTGCTATTTTTTAAGTTCAAAACTATTTATTAATTTATTTACAATTTATTTTATAAATAGTATAATATTAGTTAGGGATGGTGATATTATGAGTATAAAATTAGATAGATTATCACATATTTTTGTTGAAGAGATTAGTAAAATACTTATGAATGAAGTAGATGATGAACAACTTAAGTTTGTTACGATTACTTATGCTAAAATTACTAGTGATTTATCTTATGCTAAAGTTTATTTTACTTTGCTTGATACTAGTAGAAAAGATGAAATAGGTAAGGCTTTAAATAAAGCTAGTGGTTTTATTAGATCTAAATTATGTGAAAATGTTGAGATTAGAAAAATGCCAGAGATTAATTTTGTTTATGATGAGTCTATTGATTATGGCGATAAAATAGAAAATATTATTGATAAATTAAAGGAAGATAAAAATGAGTGATAAGATACTAGAGGTTATTAAAAGTGCTAAACGAGTTGCTATTTTAGTTCATGAATCACCTGATGGTGATGCTATTGGTAGTGCTTTAGCTACTTTACTTGCTTTAAGAAAGATAAATATTGATGCTGATGCGATTGTTAGTGAATATCCTTTTATGTTTAAAATACTTGATAAAATAGAATTGTTTAAAACTAATAGTAATTTAGAATATGATGTTGCATTGGTTTTAGATTGTTCTAGTGTAAATAGAATTAGTAATATTGATATTTTTAATAAAGCTAATATTACTATAAATATAGATCATCATGATACTAATACTTCTTTTGCTACATATAATTTAGTAGATCGTGGAGGTCCTGCTTGTTGTTTAACTTTATCAAGATTATTTAAAAGTTGGAATATAGAAATTGATAAGAGTATTGGTTCTGCTTTAACTACTGGAATTATTACTGATACTGTTGGTTTTAGATATAATAATATTAGTGATACTTATGATTTTGTATCAAGTATGATAAAACTTGGAGTAGATGTTACAAAATTATATTATAAAATATTAACTGTTAATACTATGCCACAGTTTGAATTAAAAAAAATTGCTCAAAGTAGATTAGCTTTTTATTGTGATAATAAAGTTGCATTTACTTATATTTTAGAAGAAGATGATTTGAAACTAGGTACTAAAACTGGAGATCATGAGGGAATAATTGAAATAGGTAAAGATATTGAAGGAGTAGAAGTGTCTATTTTTGCTCGTTTTCAAGATGGTAAATATCGTGTTTCACTGCGTTCAAATAATGATGTTGATGTATCTTCTATTGCTGCGATTTTTGATGGTGGTGGTCATAAACAAGCTAGTGGTTTTGTTACTGATTTATCTTTGGAAACATTACGTGATAAATTAATTTTAGAGGTTAGTAAAAGATTATAATGGATGGTATTATCGTTGTAAATAAAGAAAAAGGTTATACTAGTCGTGATGTTGTTAATATAATTAGTAAAGTTTATAATACTAAAAAAGTAGGTCATACTGGAACATTAGATCCACTTGCAGAAGGTGTATTAATAGTTTGTTTAAATAAAGCATTAAAGGTAAGTGAGTTTATTACTAGTAGTATAAAAGAATATGAAGCTGTAGTTGTTTTAGGTATTGAGACAGATACTCTTGATATTGATGGTAATATTGTTTATGAGTCTAATAATAAAGTAACAGTTGATATGATTAATGATGTTTTAGATAAGTATGTTGGTAATATAAAACAAGAAGTTCCTTTATATAGTGCTGTTAAGGTAAATGGTAAAAAATTATATCAATATGCTAGAGAAAAACAAGAAGTTGTTTTACCTATTAAAGATGTAACTATTTATAATCTAGAATTAGTAGGAGATTTATTTTCTTATAGTAATAAAACTGCTTTTAAAATAAAATGTAGAGTTAGTAAAGGTTGTTATATTAGAAGTCTAATTAGAGATATAGGTAGAAGTTTATCTACTTATGCTACTATGTTAAGTTTATGTAGAATTAAACAAGGAGATGTTTCTATTAAGCAAGCTTGTTTAATTGATGATATTAAAAAAGGTAAAAATAAAGTTTATAAGATAGATGAAATTATTAAATTAAATAAAGTTGTTGTTCCTTCTAATTTGTTATCTAAAGTTAAAAATGGTGCAGTAGTTGATAGTTTTTTTGATGAAAAAAGAGTTTTTGTTACTGATAGTGATTATAATATTATTGCTATTTATGAAAAAATTAATGATAATGGTAAATGTAGAGTTGTAAAAATGATAAATAATGCGTAAAAAGTTATAATTTAGTTGACAAAATGTCTTTTTTTTTTTTTTATTATAGTCGGTACATTTTATATCTGATGGCTTATGTATTGGGAACACATAAGAGGGATGATATTATATTAATTATAGATAAGGAGATAGATATGAAGACATTTATGCAAACAAAAGAGAATGTTACTCGTAATTGGTATGTAATAGATGCTAAAGGATTACCACTTGGTAGAGTAGCTTCTAAAGCTGCAATGATGTTAAGAGGAAAACATAAAGCTACTTATACTCCTCATATTGATTGTGGCGATTATATTATTATTATTAATGCGAAAGATGTAGTTTTAACTGGTAATAAGTTAAATAAGAAAATTTATTATGATCATAGTAGATATGTTGGTGGGTTAAGAGAAAGAACTGCTAAAGAGATGAGAGAAAAGTATCCAATTGAGATGATGGAAAGAGCTGTTAAAGGTATGCTTCCTCATAATCGTTTAGGACGTCAAATGTATAAAAAATTATTTGTTTATGCAGATAGTGAACATCCACATATGGCTCAACAACCTAAAGAAGTTATTGTTAAAGGAGGTAAGAACTAATTATGGCACAAGAGAAAAAATATTATGGTACTGGTCGTCGTAAAAGTGCAGTAGCTAGAGTTACATTAATACCAGGTACTGGTAAAATAACAGTTAATAAAAGAGATGTTAATGAATATTTACCACATGCAGTATTAGTTATGGATTTAAAGCAACCTTTAGTTCTTACTGGTAATGAAACTACTTTTGATGTTATTGTTAATGTTAATGGTGGTGGTTTTTCAGGACAAGCAGGTGCAATTAGATTAGGTATTACTAGAGCTTTATTAGAATATGATAAAGTAAACGAGAAAAAAGAAGATTCTTATCGTTCTATACTTAAAAAAGCTGGATTTGTTACTAGAGATCCAAGAGTTAAAGAACGTAAAAAATATGGCCTTAAGGGCGCTAGAAGGGCACCACAGTTCAGTAAAAGATAATAAAAAGTCTCGATTATTCGAGATTTTTTTTATGTTTTATTTTTATTGCTATTATTATACTTAATAATAATAAAATGCTTAATATATAAGGATATATATTTATTATATAATAATTAAATGTTGTATTATTTTTAAAAACATTAATAGATAGTAGTACTATTATTGTAACAACAATAATTGCTAGTTTTTTTGGCTTATCGTTTTTCTTTATGGTATTAGTTATATAATAAGAACACATACTTATACTTATAAAAGTACTAAATATCCAAAATATACATATTATATTTTCTATTCTATCTATAAAATCAAATAATGATATTTTTTTTAGTACTATATATTCTGGATATTGATATATATCAGTTAAATATTGACCTAATATTCCTATTGTTAATGTACTTATAATAATAATTATACTACTTCCAATTGCATATGCAATTAATATGGTTTTATTATAATTTTTATTATCGACTATATTATTTTTAGGTATCATTAATATAGTAAATATTGGTATTGTTATCATTAACATTGTACCTATAGATGCTTTTATTGGTCTTTGTATTCCGTATTCTAAAACTGGTTTTAAGTTATCTATTTTAAATTCATTTATTATAAGCATACCTAATATTATAAATAATATAATATCTATAGTTATTAATATAAGACTAGTTCTACTTATTGTTTCTATTCCTTTAGTTAAAGCATATATTGTTAGTATACCTAAAAATGATGCTATATATATAATTGGTGTATTAGATAGAAATTGTGAGACAATAAAGTTTACTACTGAAAATAAAGAAGTAGTAGCAATAATAGTAATTATTATTGAAATTATTAAATTTATTATAAAACTAGTTTTATGTTTAAATAAAGTATTTATTTTTTCTTTTATATTTAATTGTGGTTTATAATTAGCTATATATATAATTAATAAAAGAGGTATTATTCCTAAAATAGTACTTATAATTGTTGCTATATATCCATCTACTTTAGCTATTACAAAAGCATTAAATACACTTATTCCCATAATTAGTGCTGTTATGATAGAAATTATAATAGCTCCTAGTTGAAGTGAATTAATAGTGATTTTTTTCATATAAGCTACCTCCTGTTGTATTTCCTTTTTCATATAGTTTTAAATCTATGTTAATATTAAACTTTATTTGTTTAAATATTTCATCCCAATTACTATAGTTTTTCTTTAGATAATTAGGATCTTTTTTATAAAACATATCTCTTATTCCAATAACATCACTATTATATGTATTTTGAGTGGTATATATAGTATTTTCAATTATTTTTTTTAGTTCATTTTCTATATTTTTATCGATATTATCAATTACTTTAGGATCTTTTATATTTATATTAGAATTTACTTCATTTATAATAGAATGTCCTTTTATTGTTATATTTACTTCTTTTTTATATACATCTATATCAAATTTAGTTTTAATATTATCTATTTCTGATACTATATAATTATCATGATATTTAGAAGATATTAAACTTATATTAGCTTTATTTAATAAAATATTTAATCCTTTACTTTCTTCTTCGCTTAAATATCCAATTAATTTATTATTTTTAAAAATAGCAATAGTAGATAGCTTGACTTTATTATTAGTATTAGTTTGTGCAATATTTTCTTGCTCTTGTCCTTTTTCTTCTTCTCCGATTAGTTCTAAAGATGGTAGAATTATTTCTAGATATGGATTTAAATATTGATTAAAGGTTTCATTAAATGTTAATTTAACTGTAGTAGCTAAATTTTGACTATTAGTTTCTATTAGTGTTTTAATATTAGTAGCGGATAAATTAATTAGTGGTGTAATTATACTTATTTGATCATTTGGTGTTGAGTTTTTTGCTATTAAGATATTAAATTCACTTCTTGCTTCTGGTTCTCTTGCAAAAAAGTCAAATAGTTTATCCATATGATTTTTGGCTATTTCTTCACTTATTATTAATATTTCTAAGTGAGATCCATAAATTCTATTTGGTGATGTATCTACTACATTTCTAAATGCTTCTTGTAGTGTTTTTGCTTTAGATTTATATATTATAAAGTCTGGTTCATTAGCACTAGAGCTATCTTGTTGTTTTTTAGGATTTACTATTTGAATTGATACTTCAAAGTTATTATCTTTATAGTCAATACCAATTGCACTTACAATGGCTAAATCATTTAATTCTCTATAATTATAACATCCTGTTAATAAGAGGATTAATAATAGTAGTAATATTTTTTTCATTTAGTATCACTCCTATATTTTATTTTATTTTTAGATAAATAAGGATTTCTTTTATTTTGCTTTTTGGTACTTAATTTAATAAAACTATTTTTAAGACCTGTGATTGATGTTGGTGCATATGGTATAAGATATGGTTTTCCAAAAGAATATAGGCTTGATAGTTTTAATATAAAGAATATAAAGATAAATATTACTCCAATTAATCCCATAATGGCACTTGCTAACATAAATATTATTCTATATATTCTAATTGCATATATTACTTCTGGTTCAGTAAATAATAAAGCACTTATTGCTGTTACTGATATTACTATTATCATTATAGGAGATACTATTCCCGCATTAACAGCGGCTTCTCCTAGGATTAGGGCTCCTACTATTGAGAGGGCACTACTAGAGAAATTTGGGATTCTAAGATCACTTTCTCTTAATATTTCAAATGATAAGATCATTAATAATGCTTCAAAAAATGCTGGGAATGGTACTAAACTTCTTTGAGAAGCAAAACTAATTAGTAATTGTGTTGGTAACATTTCTTGATTGTATGTAATTATTGCAATATAAACAGCAGGTGTTAATAATGTAATAAAAAATGCTATAAATCTAATTAATCTAGTAAAACTAACATTTATTGCTTTACCATAGTTATCTTCAGTGGATTTAAATATATCATTTAAAAAATTAGGTAATATTAAAGCAAATGGAGAATTATCCACTAATATTACTATTTTTCCTTCTAATAGTGCATTTGAGGCTCTATCTGGTCTTTCTGATGTTGCAATAGTGGGAAATGCATTTTTATTTTCATTTTCAATTAAGTTTTTAATTGTACTAGAATCTATAATGCTGTCTATATTTATTTTTTTTAGTTGTTCTTCTACTTTTTTTACTAGTTTTTTATCAGTTATATTATTTATATAAAATAAAGATACTTTAGTATTACTTTGTTTTCCTATTTGAATATTTTTAATCCATAAATTATTTGTTTTAATTCTTCTTTTAATTAATCCTGTATTAGTTTGAATATCTTCTACAAAAGCATCATTTGCAGATCTTAATGTTGTTTCTGTGGTAGGTGATGAAATTGATCTAGATAGATTTCTTTTAGTTTCAAATGCTAATGCTGTATTATTTTCAAATAGTATTATTGTAAAACCATTATGTAGATAAAATACTATGTCTTGATAGTTATTTATTTGAGTTACTTTAAAATTATTTATATCATTTAATATTACTGAATATAGATCTATTTTATTTTTATATGTTTTATCT
This sequence comes from uncultured Bacilli bacterium, assembly GCA_944364015.1. Lineage (GTDB taxonomy): Bacteria > Bacillota_I > Bacilli_A > RF39 > UBA660 > CALVVX01. Next base: position 9,304 of record CALVVX010000024.1, read on the forward strand.
ATATTATCAAGACTTCTAATAATAAAATCACTTATTTTATCAGAAGATACTAATGGTTCGTTATATATTATATATATTTTTTGATTATTTATATATTTTATTCTATATATTATGTCTGATAAATTGTTTGTTTCTTTTTTTAATTTTTCGATTATTTTTTCCATTTTATCACCTATTTTCTATATTATTATGTTAAATTTTGAAAAAATTATTTATTGTCAAAAAAAAAATATTATGTTAAAATTGTTATAGAATAGAAGGTGAAGTATGAAAAAAGTTATTATTAGTTTATTTATTTGTTTATTTTTAGTGGGTTGTGGTAATAATGATGATAATGAATTAGTTTTAGTAACTGAGGCTGGTTTTGCTCCTTATGAATATTATGAAAATGGTGAAATTGTGGGAGTAGATATTGATATTGCTAAAGAAATAGCTAAAAAGTTAGATAAAAAGTTAGTTATAAAAGATGTTGCTTTTGATTCAATTATTAATGAGGTTAAAACTGGTAAAGCAGATATTGGTGCTGCTGGTATTAGTTATAGTGATGAGAGAGCTAAACAAGTAGATTTTACTATTAATTATGCTACTTCTAGACAAGTTGTAATTGTAGGGGAGGATAGTGATATTAATAGTGTTAATGATATTAGTAATAAAGCTATTGCAGTACAACTTGGTAGTGTTGCAGATAGTTATGTTACTGAAAACTTTCCTAATGCGCGTGTTGTTAGACAAAAGAAATATTTAGCGGCAATTGAGGATTTATCTACTAAAAAGGTTGATTGTGTAGTTATGGATGAACTTCCTGCTTATGAGATGGTTAATAGTAATCCTGGTTTAAAGATATTAGATGGACAACTTGCTAGTGATAGTTATGGTATGGTTGTTCAAAAAGGAAATACAGAATTATTAGAGGCTGTTAATGAAGTTTTAGAAGAGTTAATTTCTTCTGGTAAGATAGATTCTTATATTGTAAATCATAGTACGAAATAGAGGTAATATATGGATATTTTATTTGATATATGGGGATTTTTTGTTAGTATTTGGGATAATTTTTATTATAGTGTTATTTATGATAATAGATATAAGTTTATAATAGAAGGATTATGTAATACTATTATTATTGCTTTTTTTGCAGTATTACTTGGTATTATAATTGGAATATTTGTTGCAATTGTTAGAAATTATCATGATAAGACTAATAAGTTAAAAATATTAGATAAATTAGTTAAGTTATATGTTAATGTAATAAGAGGTACTCCAGTTATTTTACAACTTATGATTATTTATTATGTTATATTTAGATCTGTTGATATTAATATTGTAATAGTTGGAATACTTGCATTTGGTATTAATTCTGGTGCTTATGTATCAGAAATTATTCGAGCGGGTATTAATTCAATTGACAAAGGACAGATGGAAGCAGGCTATTCACTAGGTTTTACTTATTCTAAAGTTATGAAATATATTTTAATGCCTCAAGCTATTAAGAATATACTTCCTGCGCTTGGAAATGAGTTTATTACTTTATTAAAGGAAACTTCTGTTGGAGCATATATTGGCATTATAGAACTTACTAAAGCTTCTGATATTATAGCTTCTAGAACTTATGATTATTTCTTTCCTTTAATTATTATTGCTTTAATTTATTTAGTTATGACACTTGGTTTGTCTAAATTAGTTAATATAATGGAGGTTAAGTTAAATAATGATTGAGATTAAAAATTTATATAAAGATTTTGGAAAGAAAAATGTTTTAAAGTCAATTGATTTAACTATTAATAAAGGAGATAAGATTGCTATAATAGGTCCATCTGGATGTGGAAAATCTACTTTACTTCGTTGTATTAATATGTTAGAAATTCCCACTAAAGGGGAAGTTATATTTAATGGAGTTAATTTATGTGATAAAAATGTTGAATTAAATAAAGTTAGACAGAAGATGGGAATGGTATTTCAACAATTTAATTTGTTTTCTCATTTATCTGTTATTGATAATATTACATTGGCTCCGATTAAACTTGGAATTATGAGTAGAGAAAAAGCTCAAAAAGAGGCTAAAAGATTATTAAAATCAATTGATTTATTAGATAAAAAAGATGAATTTCCCACTAGTCTTAGTGGTGGTGAGAAACAAAGAGTAGCGATTGTTAGATCTTTGATTTTAAAACCAGAAATTATTTTATTTGATGAACCTACTAGTGCTTTAGATCCAGAAATGGTAAAAGAAGTAACAGAACTTATGAAAAAAATTGCAGATGATGGTATGACTATGGTTGTTGTATCTCACGAGATGAGTTTTGTAGAAGAATTTGCAGTTCGTGTATTATTTATGGAAGATGGTAGGATTATTGAACAGGGTAGTAGTGATGATATATTTAATCATCCTAAAAGTAAGAGATTAAAGGAATTTTTGTCTAAAATAAGTAAGTAATTTATTGACAAAAAAGCACTAATAAGTTAGAATATTTGGATATTGAGGTGAATTTATGAGAGAGTTTAGTGAACAAGAATTAGTTAGAAGAAATAAACTAAAAGAAATTTCAAAAGTATGTAATCCTTATCCAGAAAGATTTGAGATTACACATGAATTAAAGGACGCTATGAAGTTGGATGATGGAGTAGATAATGTTAGAGTAGCAGGTAGAATTATTTTAATGCGTAAGATGGGAAAAATGAGTTTTTTAACTATTGGGGATATTGAGGGAAAAATTCAGATTTCTTTAAAATTAGATGTTTTAGGAGAAGAGAGTTATAATAATTTTAAGAGTTTTTATGATTTAGGAGATTTTATAGGGGTAGTAGGAGAAGTATTTACTACTCATACTGGAGAAAAAACTATTAGAGCTTCTCATATTGAATTTTTAGGTAAAGCTTTAAAACCATTACCAGAGAAGTTTCATGGTGTAGAAGATATAGAAACTATTTATCGTCAAAGATATTTGGATTTGATTACTAATGATGAGTCAAAGGCTAAATTTTTATTTAGAAGTCGTTTTATTAAGGAAATTAGAAATTATTTAGATAGTTTAGGTTATATTGAAATAGAAACTCCTATTTTAAATAATAAAGCAAGTGGTGCTACTGCAAAACCATTTATTACACATCATAATGCATTAGATATTGATCTTTATTTACGTATAGCACCAGAAACTTATTTAAAAAGAGCCATAGTAGCGGGTTATACTAAAGTTTTTGAAATTGCAAGATGTTTTAGAAATGAGGGAATGGATGCTACTCATCTTCAAGATTTTACAATGATTGAGGGTTATGGTGCTTATTTGAATTATAAAGATAATATGGAACTTTTAAGAAATATGCTACAAACTATTATTATGAAATTATTTGGTAGTTTAACTATTACAATTGAAGGTAGAGAAGTTGATTTATCTGGAAAATGGGGTAGTGTAAGTTTTCGTGATTTAATTTATAAATATGCTGATATTGATATAAATATAGATAATACTAAAGAGAAGTTATTAGCTAGTATTAATAATAAAAATATAGTTATTGATAGTGAAGTTCCTTTAGAAGATATAGGCTTTGGTAATTTAGTTGATCAACTTTATAAAAAAGTTGCACGTCCTCATTTAGTTAATCCTGTGTTTTTAGTAGAACATCCAACTGATTTATCTCCATTAGCACGTGCAAATGATGATAATTGTAATATTGTTGATCGTTTTCAACTTGTAATTAATGGCGCAGAAATAATAAATGCTTATTCAGAATTAGTTGATCCTCAAGAACAAGAAAAAAGATTACTTGCTCAAGCTAAATTAAAGGAAGCTGGAGATGAAGAGGCTATGCCTATGGATTATGATTATATTGAGGCAATGGAATATGGAATGCCTCCAATATCTGGTTGGGGTATGGGTATTGATAGGATAGTTCAATTACTTACTAATTCTGATAATATAAAAGATGTTATTTTGTTTCCACTTATGAAACCAAAGGATTAATATGCTAGAAATTGATGATTTTTTAAAACTAGATATTAGAGTAGGTACAATTATTGATGCAACTGTTAATAGTTTTGCTAAACATAGTGCTTATGTTTTGACTATAGATTTTGGAGATTTAGGAATAAAAAGATCTTCGGCACAGATTACTGATTTGTATACTTTAGATAATCTTATTAATAAGCAAATACTTGCAGTTGTTAATCTTAAACCAAAACAAGTAGCTAAAGTTATTTCAGAAGTATTAGTATTAGGTGTTTATAGTGATGATGGTGTTGTTTTAATAACACCAGATAAAGTAGTTAAAAATGGTAATAAATTAGGTTAAACGAGCATATGCTCGTTTTTATATATAAATGAACTATTACTAGTTCGAATAAATATCAATCTGGTGTCATTGGGGAAGTTATCTATAACTTTTTTCCAAAGGTAATCAATATATGAACCAATCACTAACAATATTTTAACACATCAATATAGTGAATATATTACAAAAATAAATAATCTTTTAATAACATATTTATTTTTGATATTAATTATAGTATAATCTTATTTGATAAGCAAAGTTTAAAAAAAGTAAAAAAAGTATATAACCCTTATAAATAAAGGAAATTCTTATTTGATGGTTATTTGATAGGATGTGTTTTTATGTATGCAGTAGAAGTATATAAAGTTTCAAAAGAAGAATTAACTAATTTATTAAAATCTTTATTAAAATTAAATACAGAAAATGAATGGATTGAATTTAAAGTTAATAATGATAATCCTTCAATGATTGGTGAATACATTTCTGCATTGGCAAATTCAGCGGCATTATGCAATAAAGAACATGCATATCTAATATATGGTGTTGATGACAAGAGTAAAGAAGTAGTAGGAACTGATTTTGATTTCAATAATTCCAAAAAAGGAAATGAGCCATTATATAATTGGTTATATAGAAAGTTAAAACCTCAACTTGATTTTACTCCTTATGAAATCCATTATAATACAAAAAGAGTTTTGATAATTGAAATTGATAAAGCTAAACTTTATCCTATTGAGTTTGATAGTATTGCCTATATTAGAATTGGACAGCAAAAAAGAAAATTATGTGATTACAAAGAAAAAGAAAAGAAACTATGGGACATTTTAAATAAAACTTCATTTGAAGAAGATGTTGCTTTATCTAAATTAGAAATACAAGATATTTTCGAACTACTTGATATAAGTACATATTACAGAATGTTGGAATTACCTTTGCCAGAAAATAAAGAAAAAGTTATAGAAGATTTTAAAGAAGAAGGTTTTCTTAAAGAACTATATGGTAAATTAGCAATTACCAATTTAGGAGCAATATTGTTTGCTAGAAATATACATCAGTTTAAATCAATTACTAGGAAATCGATTAGACTAATTCAATATAAAAATAAAGATAAACTAGAGACTATAAGAGAAATCAATTATGATAATGGATATGCAATATGTTTTGAGGAAATATTAAAAAATTTGGATCTTTTAACTCCTCAAAATGAGCATATTGGTCTAGCACTTCGAACTCAAGTAAAAATGTATCCAGAAATTGCACTTAGAGAGTTAATTGCTAATGCAATGATTCATCAAGATTTTACAATTGGTGGTACAAGTATATTAATTGAACTTTTCTCTAATAGAATAGAAATATCTAATCCAGGAACGCCATTAATTAGTATTGATAGGCTTATAGATCACAATCCTATATCGAGAAACGAAAAACTAGCAAGCATTATGAGAAGATTTAAAATTTGTGAAGAAAAAGGCAGTGGTATAGATAAAGTAATTAAGTCAATAGAAATATTTCAATTACCAGCTCCCAACTTTTTAGAATATGATAATGGTACTAAAGTTATTATATATTCTTATAAAAAATTGAACGAAATGGACCGTGATGACAAATTAAGAGCATGTTATCAACACGCTTGCTTGCAATATGTTTCTGG
>CALVVX010000025.1 GCA_944364015.1 uncultured Bacilli bacterium
CATTTTTATCTGCTTTATAAATTATATATCCATCTTTGTTTATGCTGGTTGGAATTAAATCACAATTATTAGGACAATATAAATATCGTTTGCTTCATCATATATATATTCATATTTTTTAAAGTAACCTTCTTTAGTCATTGGTCTTTTATAAGGAACACATGGTATCATTTTTAAATCAATTAATGTTTTACAAATGTGTGGTGTTATATATGCTGCATCACCTACAAAATATTTTGGCATATCATTAGAAAACTTATCAACAAATTTATCAAATGCTGTATAAAATGCTATTGAATCATGCATATTTGATGGATTGACATCTACTGTTAATGCATAATTATTCCCATCACATATTACTGTTGAGTTATATGCAAACATTTTTTCTTTATCACTTTTATATAACATTCCTGCATCTTTATCGGTATCACTTACTATTATTTCTTTCTCTCCAAGTAATTCTTCTGTTGGCATTTCTTCATTACATTTGATTATTCTTTGTACTTCTTCTATATATTCATCGTTTGTTAAATCTTCTTCTTGTAATGCTTTTAATGCAATTTCTAATTCTAATTCTTTTTGATACTTTTTAGCTTCTATCTTTACTATTTCTTTATGATTTTTCTTTTTATTGGCATATGCTTTAGTATTTGTTGAATCAATATATACAGCAGTCATATCTAAACAGTCGTATTCTATTAATAAATCTATTACCTTATCAAATACTGTTTGTAATATATCTTTTTCTAATTTACAAAATTTTCTTTTATAGTTTTGAGAATATGTTGAATGATTAGGTACTTCTTCATTTAAGTTATACCCTATAAACCATCTATACAAATTATTATAATTTAAACTTTCGTAAGTTTTTCTTAAACTATCTTCATTAAAAAGAAACTTTAATATGTGAATCTTAAACAATACTACTGGATCTATACTGGGTCTTCCAAATATAGAGTATTGTTTTTCTACTTCTTCATATATAAAGTTCCAATCAAAATATTTTTCTATTACTCTTAAGAAATGATTTTGAGGTACCATATCTTCTAAATTTACTATTTCACTTACATATTGTCTTTTAGGTCTTTTAGTTAACATAAATATCACTCACTTTCTTTATCGTTCCTAATATAATTATATCACAAATATATAAAAAAAGTAAGGTTTAGTAAGCTTTTAACTTAAGAACGATAAAGCAACCTTACATATCTATTATAATATATTTTTTTCAAATTTAAAAGACTATTAACAAATTTTTTTCGACTTTGTCAACAGTCTGAATCTTTATCTAATGATAAAGATTTATTTTACTTCAAAACCTATATTATATAGTTTATTTTTAACTTCATTAATCACTTTCTCATTTTTAACTGCAATATCTAACTTTTTAGACTGTAAAGAAATATCATAATTAATTATCCCCTTAATATTAGATAAAACATTCTTAATACGATTCACACATCCCTCACAATGTATAGTATCAATTATAAATTCATATTTCATTACTTTAACCTCCTTAACCTTAACGAATTTAAAACTACTGTTAAACTACTAATACTCATCGCAATACTACCAAATATAGGACTCATACTTATACCAAAATATACAAATAATCCCATCGCAATAGGTATCATACATATATTATAGAAAAAAGCCCAAAATAAATTTTGTTTAATAATTTTATAAGATTTCTTACTAATATTAATTAAATCAAAAATATTATCTAAATTATTATTCATAAGTATTACAGCAGCCATATTAATAGCTATATCAGCACCACCATTAATACTAATACCAATTGTAGCATTAACTAAAGCTGGCGCATCATTAATACCATCACCAACCATAATTACCTTCTTATTCTCCTTAACTAATTCATTTATATAAGTAGCCTTTTGTTTAGGAACTACATCAGAAATAACATTATCAATACCAAGCTCATTAGAAACCATTAAAGCCGTTTTCTCATTATCTCCCGTTAGCATTATTACATTAATATTTTGTCTTTTTAACTTATCAATAGTCTTTCTAACATCACTTCTAACAATATCTCTAACACCAATTAAACCAATTATTTTTTTATTTTTTATAACAAAAATAATACTACAACCACTATTTAATAAATATAAATAATCATCTACATATTCATTATTAATTTTTAATTTATCAACAATCTTATAATTACCTAAATAATACTCATTATCATCTACTTTTCCATAAATACCCATACCCTCTAAAGATTGAAAATCATTAATTTCTAATTTCTTAGTAATTTTAAAAGCACTACTAATTGGATGTGATGAATTTTTTTCTATATTAGCAACTATATTTAAAATTTTACTATCCATATCCTTAGTATAATTAAAAAACTTATAAACCTTTAATTTACCATAAGTTAAAGTCCCAGTCTTATCAAAAACAACAGTATCAACATCTTTAGCGCTCTCTAATACTTCACTACTACGAATAAACAAACCTTTCTTAGCACAAATACCATTACTAACAACAACTACTAAAGGTACAGATAAACCAATAGCACAAGGACAAGCCACTACTAATATACTTACCATATAAATTAATGAATTGTTAAAATTAGTTCCTAATAAAAGATGGACAATAAAAGTAAATAAAGATAAAAATATAATAATTGGAACAAAATAACTACTAACTTTATCAGCAATTAATTGTACTCTAGACTTTCCATTAGTTGCGTCAATTACTAATTTAACAATCTCAGAAATAACTGTTTTTCTCCCAATCTTTTTAGCCTTATATTCAATATAACCACCATAATTAATTGAACCCGCAATAACATTACTATTAGTCTTTTTTAAAATAGGAATACTCTCACCGGTAATAAAACTCTCATCAACATAAGTCTTACCTTTAGTAACAATCCCATCAACAGCAATCTTATCACCAGCTCGACATACTAAAATATCATCAACTCTTATTTCATCAATAGTTACTTCTTTTACTTCATCATTTATCTTTAACATTGCACTTTTTGGAGTAATTTGTACCAAATCTCTAATTGCATCTTTAGTCTTATCTTTACTTTTGTTTTCGATAAATCGTCCTAATTTAATAAAATAAATAACCATACAACAAGCTTCAAAATACAAATTATCTAAATAACTAACATTTCCTATTAATATATTTATATAACTATAAATACTATATAAAAAACTAAATATCACACTTAAACACACTAAAGTATCCATATTAGCCATCTTATGCAATAAGTTTTTAATACCACTTTTAATAATATCAAATCCATACCAAATAAAAGATAAAGTAATTAACAACATAAAAGTAGATAAAATAACTGGATTATTACGATTAATAAAATAAATACTAGGTAAACTAAGCATATGACTCATCGATACATACATTAAAATAATTATTAAAATACCAAAAATAATTAATTTAATAACATCTAAATTATTAACTTCATTATCAATTATCCCCCTAAATTCACCTGCACTATTAAAACCAGCCTCTTTAATATAAAGTTCAATATCCTTAATACTAATATTATTATAATAAATAGTAGCAAGTCCTAAAACTAAATTAACACTAGCATTCTCTATACCTTTTTGCTTTTTTAAATATTTCTCTAAACCACTAGAACAAGCACTACAAGTCATACCATCAATTTTTAAAACAATTTTCTTCATCAATATCCCTTAACTCTCAATATTCTAATAGCATTTAAAATAGCCAAAACACTAACACCAACGTCCGCAAATACTGCTAACCACATACTAATAATACCAGCAGCACTCAAAAGAAGAACAAAAACTTTTACTGAAATAGCAAAAATAATATTTTCTCTAACTATTTTCATTGTCTTTTTTGATATCTTAATCGCATTAGCAAGTTTAGAAAGTTCATCACTCATAATAACTATATCACTAGCCTCTATTGCTGCATCACTTCCTACTCCACCCATAGCAACACCAATATCTGCTAAAGCTAAAACAGGAGCATCATTAATACCATCACCCATAAAAACTAATTTAGATTTAGAATCTTTTTTACTAATTAAATCTTCAACTATTTTTACCTTATCTTGCGGTAATAATTCAGAATAGTATGCATCTAAATTTAACTTTTTAGAAACCTCTTTACTAATTGAATCTAAATCACCAGTTAACATAATTATTTTATCAACATTATTCTCTCTAAATAACTTAACAGCCTTATATGCATCTTCTTTTATCTTATCCGCTATTATTATAAAACCAACAAATTGATTATCAATAGCAACATAAATAACTGTACCAACTTCTTTACTTTTAGTATATTTTACTCTATATTCTCTCATTAATTTCTCATTACCCACTAATACTTCTTTACCATCAACAGTAGCTAGTATCCCTTTACCAGATATTTCTTTAGTAGCAGTAACTAAATTCTTATCAATCTTTTTATTATAAGCTTCCTTTAATGAAATAGAAATTGGATGATTAGAATAAACTTCAGAATATACCGCATACTTTAATAATTCATCATCACTAATACCAACTGAACATACTTTTTGTACCTTAAATACGCCCTCAGTCAAAGTACCAGTCTTATCACAAACAATTATTTTTGTATCAGATAAAGCTTCCAAATAGTTACTTCCCTTTACTAAAACACCTATTTTTGATGCTGCACCTATTCCGCCAAAAAAACTAAGTGGAATAGAAATAACTAATGCACAAGGACAAGAAACAACTAAAAAAGATAAAGCTCGATATAACCAATCATTAAACGAAAGATTAAATAAAAGTGGTGGAAAAATAGCTAAAATAACAGCAATAATAACAACAATTGGAGTATAATATCTAGCAAACTTTGTAATAAAATTTTCTGAGTTTGCTTTTCTACTACTAGCATTTTCAACTAAATCCAAAATCTTACTAACAGTCGACTCTCCAAATTCTTTTCTTACTTCAAGTTTTAAAATACCAGTATTATTAACACATCCACTTAATACTTCATCACCAACTATAACCTCTCTTGGCATCGATTCTCCCGTTAAAGTCAAAGTATTTAATGTAGAATTTCCTTCAATAACAACTCCATCTAAAGGAATCTTTTCTCCAGGTTTAATTAAAATAATCTCTTTAACACTAACTTCATCAGGATCTACTACCACTATTTCTCCATCTCTAACAACATTAGCGTAATCTGGTCTTATATCCATAAGTTTAGCAACAGATTTTCTTGATTTACCCACTGCATAACTTTGAAATAACTCCCCAATTTGATAAAAAAGCATAACTGCCACTGCTTCAATAAACTCACTAATAAAAAAAGCACCAATAGTCGCAATACTCATTAAAAAATTCTCATCAAAAACTCGACCACGAATAATATTTCTAAACGCTTTTAATATAACATCATAACTAACAACTACATAAGAAATTATACATAAAATAATCTTAACATTATCCAAATTAACTAATAAAGATATTAACACTAAAAAGAAAGATATAATAATTCTAATTAGTTTATTAATCATTTTCTTATCCACCCTATACCTCCTCAATAGTAACATCAGGCTCTTCTTTTTTTATTACTTTGGTAATATTTTCTAAAGCCACATCTTTATTTTCTTCCTCACACTCAAAAGTTAATTTTTCAGCCATAAAACTAATATTTACATTATCAATAACAGTAATTTTTCTTAAAGCCTCTTCCAACTCATTAGCACAGTTAACACAATCTAATCCCTTAATTTTACACTTATATTTTTTCATTTTATCCCTCTTTCCTAATTTTTATGATTAATATGCTCTAAACCAATTTCAAATAACTTAACAATATGATCATCATCTAAAGTATAATATACTTCTTTTCCACTTTTCCGACATTTAACTACCCTACTTCTTCTTAAAGTAGCAAGCTGATGCGAAACAGAAGATTTAGTCATATTCAATACATTTGATAAATCGCAAACACACATCTCTTTTTGATCTAAAGCAAATAATATTCTACATCTAGTAGTATCGCCAATTAACTTAAATAAATCTGCTAAATGATTAAAAGTATCTTCATTAGGCATTTTATCTAAAACCTCTAAAACAGCATCTTGATGAATAATATTACAATCACAACTAAATTCATTCCTAGCCATAAAATTCCTCCAATATATTATATGATAGTTGAGTAAAAATTCAACTATATTAATTATAATTGAATAACCACTCAATTGTCAAGTGCTTTTAAGTATAAAAAAAAATATTTTTAATATACATTAATCAGGAGGGATAACAATTAAAACTACATATAAAATAAATAATATTATTAATAACAAAAATGAAATAAAAATAAAAGAAATAATAAATCAAAAAATATATAATATAATAAAATTATTAGAATTAAATATATAGTTTTAATATTAATTATGAATAAATTAAAAGTTGCTATTTATTTAAGATTATCTGATGAAGATAAAAATAAAATAAATAAATTAGATGATAGTGAATCAATAAAAAATCAAAGAAATTTATTATTAGAAGAAATAAACAAACACCCTAATTACGTATTAATAGATGAATATTGCGACGAAGACTTATCAGGAGCAGGTACTTATCGCCCTGAATTTGAAAGATTAATAAATGACTGTAAAAATGGTAAAATAGATATAGTCTTATGTAAAAGCCAATCGAGATTTTCTCGTGATATGGAAATAATAGAAAAATATTTACACAATAAATTTATTGAATGGAATATTAGATTTATTGGTTTATCAGATAACGCAGATACATCTAATCAAGGAAATAAAAAAGCAAGACAAATAAATGGCTTAGTAAACGAATGGTATTTAGAAGATGTATCAAATAATATTAGAAGTGCTTTCCAAGCCAAAATGAAACAAGGAGAATATATTTCCCCTTTTGCCTCTTTTGGCTATGAAATATCAAAAAATAACAATAACAAATTAGTAATTGATCCACTAGCGTCCATAATTGTAAAAGATATTTATAAAATGTATTTAAAAGGAATGGGTTTTAGTAAAATTGCTAAAAATTTAAATGACAACCAAATACCATCTCCTTCTTTTTATAAATATAAAAAGGGAATAAAATTAAATATAAATACTAATAAAAAAAGAGAAGATATAAAATGGTCAAGTAATGCCATAAAAAGTATTTTAACCAATGAATTATATATAGGAAATTTAATTCAAGGTAAAAGAACTACTATAAGTTATAAAAATCATAAAATAATTAAAAAAAATAAAAACCAATGGATAAAAATAGAAAATACACACGAAGCAATTATTGATAAAAATGACTTTTTAAAAGTTCAAAATATAATTAATAAAAAAATAAGACCCATTAAAAATGGTAACATCCACATTTTTTCTAAAAAAGTATTTTGTCTAGAATGTAATAGTTGCATGAAGAAAAAAAATTCTACCAAATATCAATATTTAGTATGTTCTAATACTAATTGTATAAATAATAAAGCAATTAGATATAATAAATTAGAAGAAATCATTCTAAATAAATTAAATATAATTATAGATAAATATTTTAATATAAAAATGTTAAATAATTTAAATTTAGATATGATAAATAATAACTTATTACTTTCTTTAAATAAACAAAAAGATAATATTATAAAAGAAATAAATAAACAAGAAATATATTTAAAAAACTTATACGAAGATAAAATAAACAATATAATTAGCAAAGAGCAATTTAAGAACTTAGTAAACGAATATAATAAAGATATAACTCTATTTCAAAAACAATTAGCTATAATTAATAATAAAATAAATAATTACAGTAATAAAATTGATAATAAAATCTTTAATAAATATAAAAATTTAAATAAATTAAATAAAGTAATTATCGATGAGTTTATCGACAAGATATATATTAGCAAATTAAACAAAAATACAAGAGAAATTAAAATTAAATGGAATTTTTAATTTGTGTTCTAACTATATACAAACAGTAGCTTTAATCAGAACACTAGCAGTAGAACCAGATATATTACTTTTAGATGAAGCTTTTTCAGCTTTAGATTATCAACAAAGATTAAAAGTATCAGATGATGTATATAAAATAATAAAAAAAGAAAAAAAGACTGCAATTATGATAACTCATGATATATCAGAAGCAATATCTATGGCTAATAGAGTAATTGTATTATCAAATAGACCAGCACACATAAAAAAAATAATAGATATTAATCTTACTAACTCTTCTACTCCAATAGAAAATAGGAAATGTAAAGAGTTTGCCAAATATTACGATGAAATATGGAAAGAATTAGATCACAATGAATAAAAGTTTACAATATCAAAAATATTTAAAAAAAGAAAAAAGAAATAAAATTTTAGTAATTTTAACTCAAATATCAATTACTATATTTTTAATAATATTATGGCAATTTCTAGCAGACAAAGAACTAATTAATGTATTTATTTATTCATCACCTAAAAAAGTAGTTGAAACAATTATTTCACTACATTTAGATAATAATCTATATAATCACATATTTATAACTATATATGAAACTATAATAAGTTTTATATTAGGAACTTTAATTGGTACAATTATCGCAATAATATTATGGTGGAACAAATTCTTATATAAAGTAATAGATCCATATTTAACTATATTAAACAGTCTTCCTAAAATAGCATTAGGACCTATTATCATAATAATAGTAGGAGCAAATATAAACTCAATAATTGTTATGGCATTACTTATATCAGTAATAATAACAATATTAAATGTCTATACAGGTTTTAATAATACAGATCAAAATAAAATTAATTTATTAAAATCATTTCAAGCTACAAAATTTCAAATATTAAAAATGGTCATATTACCTAGTAGTTATCCTACAATAATTAGTAGTTTAAAAATAAATGTTAGTATGTCTTTAATCGGAGTAATCATGGGAGAATTTTTAGTATCAAAAGAAGGAATTGGATATTTAATAATGTATGGTTCTCAAGTATTTAATCTTAATCTAGTAATAAGTGGAATTATTATTTTAATGATAGTATCTTATCTTATGTATCTAATAGTAAGTTATATTGAAAAAAAATTAATAAAAAGTAAATAATTTTTAACTATTTACTTTCTTTTAATATATCTAACACAACTTCTTTATCATCAAAATGATGTTTAACACCTTTAATTTCTTGATAATCTTCATGACCTTTACCTAAAAGTAAAATAATATCTTGAGGCTGTGCATTTTCTAAAGCATATCTAATAGCCTCTTTCCTATCTACTATTGAAATATATTTACCATTAGTCTTCTTCAAAGTAGATAAAATATCATCAATAATATCCTGAGGGTCTTCAAAACGAGGATTATCACTAGTTACAATAGAAAAATCCGCTAATCGTCCTGAAACATCTCCCATCTCATATCTTCTTTCTTTACTTCTATTACCACCGCAACCAAAAATAGTTATTAACCTTTTAGGATGATACTCTCTCATTGTAGTTAAAATACTTTCCATAGAAACTCCATTATGTGCATAATCAATAATAAATGTTACATCATCACTAACTGCAACAGGTTCTACTCTTCCTTTAACTGAAAAATCAACTAAAGCTTTTTTTATACTATCAACACTAGCACCAAGTAAATGACAAACACTAATTGCACAAGCCGCATTATAAGAAGAAAATTTACCAGGAGTATTAACTCTAATTACATCATTAATATCATTTGCCAATTCCATATCAATACCAATTACTTTTTTCTCTCGAATTAATTTAACATCTTTAATCCAAATATTAGCATTCTTATTATAACCAAAAGTATAAATATCACAAGTAGCATTTTTAGTCATATTAACAAAGTTATCATCATCTATATTAAAAACACCATGTTCACATCTTTGGAATAATAAAGACTTAGAATAAATATAATCATCAATAGTAGGATGTTCAAAATCACTAATATGATCATGAGTCAAATTAGTAAAAACTCCATAATCAAATACAAATCCATCACAACGATTAAATTTTAATGCTTGAGAAGATACTTCCATTACCATATATTCCATACCAGCATCTACCATTTTCTTTATATTTTTTTGAACCTCATAAGATTCAGGAGTAGTATTATCTAAAGGAAAATAAACATCATTATAATATACACCATTTGTGCCCATTAAACCTATTTTTCTACCACTACACTCCATTATTTTTTTAATCATAAATGTAGTAGTAGTCTTTCCTTTAGTACCTGTAACTCCAATAGTAATTAACTTATCAGTGGGATTATCAAAATAATTACAAGATAAAATAGATAAAGCATGTCGAGTATTTTCTACTCTAATAACACAAATTTTATCATCAACACTAACATCTTTAGATACTACTAAAACACTAGCACCATTTTTAATAGCATCATCAATATAATTATGACCATCTACATTATAACCTACTAATGCAACAAATAAAGTATTACTAACAGCTTTTCTAGAATCATAAATAATATCATCTACTTCTACATCTAAATTTCCTTGAACTAATTTATAATCCAAATTTTTTAATAATTTATTTAATTTCATATATCCTCCTATTCATGTAAATAATTATTAGCATCCACCACAATATTTTCTGCTTTTAATTCATCTTTAAATTCATTAGCAAAAACAACTAACTCTTTTTTTATAACATCTGGATATACAGCTTTAGTAAATCTAATTGCATCGTATATATCCCTAAAACTAACATATCTACGATTGTTATAAACAGCATTAGAAAAAGCTTGTCTTAAAATTACTAAAGCAATATCAGGATAACGTGAAGACATCTCATAAATTCTTTTATATTCACTAGTCATATTAACAATAAATTTAACAATTTTTTCCTTAATAAAATCAGTATAAGGCAAAGTAACATTAGATTGTATTTCTAATTTAGGAATAGTTTTAAGAAGAATTTCTACACACATATCCATAGTAGGTTCCGATACATCTATCTTCTCAAAACGTCTAACAAATGCTTTATCTCTAACAATATAATGATCATACTCATACTCTGTAGTAGCCCCAATCATTTTAATATCGCCACGTCCCAAACCTTCCTTAAACATATTAGCCAAATCCAATGCTCCAACTGCCTCATTACCAATTAAAGTATGAATCTCATCAATAAATAAAATAACTTTAGTTTGAACTTTTAACTCTTCAATCAATTTAAATACACGATTATCTCCATTCTCATTACCAATTAAAGCAGAAGTATTAATTCTAAAAATTCTATAACCTTTTAAAGCATCAGGCACATCATTACACTGAATTTTAAAAGCTAAACCCTCAACAATAGCAGTCTTACCAATACCAGGTTTACCAACCAACATAGCGGACTTTTCTGGAGTAAGTAAAACTAAAATCATTTCTTTAATTTCTTTATCACGAGCTATCGCAGGATTAGTAATATATTTATTTTTAGTAAGTTCTACTGCATAACGAAATAAAATACTATTATCCATACAACCCTCCTTAATTAAATATATTCATAATCTTATTTTTTAACTTATCATCTACTTCACTTAAAACAATCTCCAAATCTTTACTTTTTTTATATAAAGATAACTTATCTTCATAAAATAATAATTTATTTTGAATACTAATTAACATCTTATGAATTGCATTACGACTCACATTAAAATTATCACTTATTTCTTGTAGACTCAAATTATCAAAATAATAAGCCTCAAAATAACATTGTTGCTTATTATTTAACAAATTACCATAATAATCATATAAAATTATATAATAATCGCGCTTATCCATTAAACTACTCTAACAATAGTATACACAACTGATATAAGTAAAACAATTGCACCAGTTATAAAAAACAAATAAGTCAATTTCTGTGAATCTTTCTTCTCATAATAATAATAAGCAATAGTAAATGACTCTAAAGCTAAAGCAATCAAAGTAGCAGGTATAAATTCACGTACCATAAATGATAAGCAAAACATAATAACAAATATTACTCCTACTACAATAGCAAAAATTCTAATTAACTTTAAATCTTCAAAAGCTACAACCTCTTTCTTTTTATCTTTTTTCTTTTCTACATTTTTTTTAGTTCTCTCTTTCACAATATCAACCCTTTCTATAAATCTTTAAATAAACCATAAATGTATTTTTCTATATCAAATTTTTCTAAATCATCTACCTTTTCACCTAAACCAACAAACTTAACAGGAATACCTACTTCTTCTTTAATAGCAAGAACAATTCCTCCTTTAGCAGTACCATCTAATTTAGTTAAAACAATACCACTAATATCAGTAATTTCCTTAAATGATTTAGCTTGTGATATACCATTTTGACCTGTAGTAGCATCAATTACTAACAAAGTCTCATGAGGAGCAGATGGAATATGAGTTTTTATTACTTTATTAATTTTAGCAAGTTCTTGCATTAAATTTGTCTTATTTTGTAACCTACCTGCAGTATCTATTAACACTACATCATAATTTTCATCTTTTGCTTTCTTAACGCCATCAAAAACTACACTAGATGGATCTTTAGAATTAGATGATAAAATATCAACTCCAATTCTACTAGCCCAAAGATCAAGTTGTTCAACTGCTCCTGCTCTAAAAGTATCTCCTGCTACTAATAAAACTTTTTTACCGCTATTTTTTAAATTATTTGCAAGTTTAGCAATAGTAGTAGTCTTACCAACACCATTTACTCCAATTACAAGAATAACAGTAGGATTAGTATCGCTAAAATTAATCTTACTATCGATAATATTATTACCAACATACATAATAAATAACTCATCAATAATTATATCTTTCATATAATTAACATCACTAATTTTCTCATTATTAACACGTTGTTTTAACTTATCAACAAAATTAACAACAGTATTAACACCAATATCAGCCATAATTAATATATTTTCTAACTCTTCAAAATAATCATCATCTAAAAACTTATATTTTTTAGACAAATTACCAAGTTTAGAAATAAATTCTTTTCTAGTCTTTTCTAACCCAACTTCATATTTTTCTACTTCTTGTGTATTTTTAGAAAAAACATTTTTAATTTTGTCAAATAATCCCATCTTACCCTCCAAAAATTACAATTTAATTATATCACATTAAATAAAATATATAAATAAAATTAATAAAGTTTGACATAAAAATTAAAAACAAGAACTATTTAGCTTCTTCAGTAGCTCTTGTTTCTCTAATAACTGTTACTTTAATAGTACCAGGATATTGTAATTGTTCTTCAATTTTTTCTTTAATTTTTCTAGCTATCTTATGAGCAGAAAGATCATCTACTTCTTCTGGTTTTACCATAACACGAAGTTCTCTACCTGCTTGTACAGCATAAGTCTTATCAACACCATCAATTGCATTACCAATAGATTCTAATTGTTCTAATCTTTGGAAATAATTTTCAGTAGAATCATTTCTAGCACCAGGTCTTGATGCAGAAATAGTATCCGCGATTGCTACTATTGTAGAAATAATACTAGTAGAATCAACATCTCCATGATGAGAAGCAATAGCATTAACTACAACTTCATTTTCTTTATATTTTTTAGCCAAATCTACTCCTATTTGAACATGACTACCCTCTGTTTCAAAATCAATAGCCTTTCCTATATCATGTAATAAACCAGCTCTTTTAGCAAGTTGAACATTTTCTCCTAATTCTCCTGCTAAAATACCTGCTAAATAAGCTACTTCCATAGAATGAGTTAAAGCATTTTGACCATAACTAGTTCTAAAATGTAATTTTCCAACAATTTCTACTAATTCAGGATCCATTTTTGAAATACCTAATTGATACATAGCATCTTTTCCATATTCTTTAATTTTTTGATTAACATCTTTAGAAGTAGTATCATAAACTTCTTCAATCCTAGCAGGATGAATTCTTCCATCTTTAATCAAAGTTTCTAAAGTTAACCTAGCTATTTCTCTTCTTAAAGGATCAAAACTAGAAATAACTATAGCCTCAGGAGTATCATCAATTATTAAATCTACTCCCGTTACTGATTCAATTGTTCTAACATTTCTACCTTCTCTTCCAATAATTCTTCCTTTCATCTCATCATTTGGAAGATTAATAACAGATACAGTCAATTCATTAGTAACATCTGCAGAATATTTTTGCATTGAAGATACTAATAATTCTTTAGCTTTTGCACTAGCTTCTAATTTAGCCTCTGCTTCACTATCTTTAATAAAAATAGCTATTTCATTTGACATTTTTTCTTCCACAATTCTCATAATTTCATCATGAGCTTGTTGTCTAGTAAATTTAGAAATTTTTTCCAATTCTTCTAATTGTTGTTTAGTAATTTCCTCCACTTTATCTTTTTCATCTTGAATTTCTTTTTGTTTCAATAAAAGATTATTTTCTCTTTCTTCCAAATTGTTTTCACGATTTTGAATCACAACATCACGTCTATCTATATTATTTTCACGTTGTAAAAGACGATCTTCCGATTCTTTAATTTCATTTTTTTTCTCTTTTATTTCCTTTTCTGCTTCTAATTTTAATTTATGAATTTCTTCTTTTGCTTCAAATAAAGTATCTCTTTTTAATTTTTCTGCATCTTTTTTAGCAACTTCTATTATATCAGCAGCAATTTTTTGATCTTTTTTATTTTTAATAAAAAAACCAATTAAAATAACTGCAATTCCT
>CALVVX010000026.1 GCA_944364015.1 uncultured Bacilli bacterium
AGACTGGGAGTCTAAATGGTATGCAGATAAGAAAAATACTCCAAAATTACTAGAAAATGATGTTAAAATTCGTAACTTTTTGATGAAAAAATATAAAAGTGCTGGTATTGCTAAAATAGTTATTGAAAGAAATAAAAACAGATGTGAAGTATTTATTCATGTTGCTAGACCAGGATTAATTATTGGACAAAATGGTGCTGAAATTGAAAAAGTTAAAAAACAAGTTTCTAAGTTAGTTAATGAAGATGTACAATTTTCAATTTTAGAAGTTAAAAATCCTGATTTAGTTGCTCAATTAGTTGCAGATAACATTGCTCATAATATTGAAAATCGTGTATCATTTAGAGTAGCTCAAAAGAAAGCAATTAGAAATACAATGAAAGCAGGTGCTAAAGGAATTAAGACTTTAGTATCAGGTCGTCTTGGTGGAGCAGATATTGCTCGTGGAGAAAGATATACAGAAGGTACTACTCCACTTCATACCTTAAGAGCGGATATTGATTATGCTACAAGTGAAGCAGATACTACTTATGGTAAGATTGGTGTTAAGGTGTGGATATATAAAGGCGAAATATTAGATGATAAAAAGGGAGGTAATTCTCATGTTAATGCCAAAAAGAACTAAACATAGAAAAACTTTCCGTCTATCTTATGAGGGAAAAGCAAGAGGTAATACAAAAATTAATTTTGGTGAATACGGATTAATGGCTAAAGAAGGAGCATGGATAAGTGCTCAACAAATAGAGGCTGCTCGTATTGCTATGACACGTTATATGAAACGTGGTGGTAAGGTATGGATAAATATATTTCCTAATTTATCACTTACTAAAAAACCTCTTGAAACTCGTCAAGGTAAAGGTAAAGGTAATCCAGAAGTTTGGGTAGCGGTCGTTAAAGAAGGTAAAATTATGTTTGAAATTGCTGGTGTAAGTGAAGAAGTTGCACGTGAGGCTTTAAGACTTGCTTCTCATAAATTACCTGTTAAGTGTAAATTTGTTAAAAAAGAAAGTGGTGATGTTAATGAAAACTAAAGAGTTAAGAAATTTAACCACTGAAGAGATTAATAAAAAGATTAATGAAAATAAAGAAGAACTATTTAACTTAAGAATGAAACAAGCAACTGGATCTTTGGAAAATACTGGTAGAATTCATGTATTAAGAAAAGAAGTTGCGCGTTTAAAAACCATTTTAAATGAAAGAAAACAAGGTTAAAAAGGAGGAAAAAGTCCTTATGAATGAAAATAGAAAACGTGAATTAATTGGAATAGTTGTAAGTAATAAAGCAGATAAGACTATTACAGTTAAAGTTGAAACTTACAAAAAAGATCCAAAGTATGGAAAAAGAGTTAAATATACTAAAAAATATGCAGCTCATGATGAGAATAATATCGCAGGTATTGGAGATAAAGTTCGTCTTATTGCAACTAGACCATTATCTAAAACTAAAAGATATGAACTTGCAGAAGTGATTGAAAAAGCTGTTATCTTATAACCTTTTAGTGGAAGGAGGAAATATAAATGGTACAACAAGAGACCCTTTTAAAAGTCGCTGATAATTCAGGTGCTCGTGAACTTCTTGTTATTAGAGTTCTTGGAGGTAGCAAAGTTAAAACTGGTAATATTGGAGATATAGTAGTTGGTACTGTCAAAAAAGCAACTCCTAACGGTAACATTAAAAAAGGTAAAGTAGTTAAAGCTGTTATTGTTAGAACTAAATTTGGCGTAAGACGAGATGATGGGAGTTATATTAAATTTGATGATAACGCTTGTGTTATTATTAAAGATGATAAGAGCCCAATTGGAACTCGTGTATTAGGACCAGTAGCTCGTGAACTTCGTGATAAAGAATTTTCTAAAATCGTAAGTTTAGCTAAAGATGTACTATAACTTCTAAAATTTAAGGAGGAATAAATACTATGAGGAGATTAAAAACTGGTGATAAAGTCGTTGTAATAGCAGGTGCTAACAAGGGCAAAGAAGGAAAAATCATCCGTGTATTAGAAGATAAAGTTATTATTGAGGGAGTTAATATTAGAAAAAAACATTTAAAGCCTAAAAATAATAATGGAACAGGAGAAATAGTAGAAAGAGAAGCTCCTATTCATGCTTCTAATGTTATGCATATTGATCCCAAAACTAAAAAACCAACTAGAATAGGGATTGAAATAAAAGATGGAAAAAAAGTAAGAATTGCAAAAAAATCTAAAGAAAAGATTGACTAATTTGGAAGGAGGGTGGAGTAATGAACCGCCTAGAAGAAAGATATAAAAAAGAAATTGTTCCAAGTTTAATGAAGAAAAATAATTATAAGACAGTTATGCTTGTTCCAAGATTAGAAAAAATCGTTGTTAATATTGGAGTAGGAGATGCTGTTAATAATTCAAAAATGCTTGAAGCAGCAGTTAATGATTTAGCTAAGATTACTGGTCAAAAGCCAGTTGAAACTAAAGCAAAAAAATCAATTGCATCTTTTAAAGTTAGGGAAGGTCATAAAATTGGATGTAAAGTTACTTTACGTGGAGAGAGAATGTATGAATTTTTAGATAAATTAATTTCAATTTCTCTACCTCGTGTAAGAGATTTTCATGGTCTTTCACCAAAGAGTTTTGATGGACGTGGGAATTATACTATAGGTATTAAAGAACAATTAATTTTCCCTGAAATTAATTTTGATGAAGTTGTTAAAGTTAGAGGAATGGATATTGTAATTGTTACAACTGCAAAAACAAATGAGGAAGCTTTTGATTTATTAAAAGAACTTGGAGTTCCTTTTAGGAAATAAGGAGGAAGACTATGGCAAGAAAATCTATGGTTGTAAAATCTAGTAAAAAACCAAAATTTGAAGTAAGAAAGTATTCTCGTTGCTCTAGATGTGGAAGACCACATGCAGTAATGAGTGAGTTTGGTATATGTCGTATTTGCTTTAGAGAATTAGCGTATAAAGGACAAATACCAGGTGTCAAAAAATCAAGCTGGTAAGCTTAAATAGAAGAAGGAGGGATTTTAATGACAGATCCAATCGCAGATATGCTAACGCGTATTCGTAATGCAAATCAAAATCGTGCTAAAGAAGTCATCGTACCATCTTCTAAAATTAAATTAGAAATTGCTAAAATATTAAAAGAAGAAGGGTATATATCTGATTATAAAATTAGCAGTGAGGGAATAGAGAAAAACATTACATTAACTTTAAAATACTTAAATAAGGAAAGAGTAATTACTGGACTTAAGAGAATTTCTAAACCAGGACTTCGTGTTTATGCGAAAAAAGAAGATATACCTCGTGTATTAAATGGTTTAGGAATTGCAATTATTTCTACTCCACTTGGCATTATGACTGATAAGAATGCTCGTAAGAATAATGTTGGTGGCGAAGTAATTGCTTACATTTGGTAGGAGGTATTATGAGCCGTATTGGTAAGAGAATTTTAACTATTCCAGAGGGTGTTAATGTTAATGTTGATAATTCTATTGTTACTGTTCAAGGTCCAAAAGGACAATTATCTTTGAAATTAGTAGATAATATTAGTATTACTGTTGAAGATAATAAGTTAACTGTTAATAAATTAAAAGAAGATAAATTTACAAGAAATATGTATGGTACTACTAATGCTAATATTAATAATATGCTTATTGGTGTTAGTAAAGGTTATACTAAAGGATTAGAAATTGTTGGTGTTGGTTATAGATTTAGTGTTCAAGCAAATAAGTTAACTATTAATGCTGGTTATTCTAATCCAGTAGTTATTGAAATACCATCTAATATTGAGGTTAAAGGTATTAGTAATACTGAAATTGAACTTTCATCTATTGATAAAGTTGCAATTGGAGAATTTGCCGCGAATATTAGAAAAGTTAGACCACCAGAACCTTATAAGGGTAAAGGTATTCGTTATAAAGGTGAGATTATTCGTCGTAAAGAAGGTAAAAAAGCTTCTAAATAATTAGTAAAGGAGATAGGCTTATGATTAAAAAAGTGTCAAGAAATGATATGCGAAAAATTAGACACGAAAGAATTAGAGAAAACTTAAGTGGTACTGCAACTAGACCTAGATTAAATGTCTTTCGTGCTAATGCAAATATTACAGCACAAATCATCGATGATGAGAAAGGAATTACTTTAGTAAGCGCATCTACATTAGAAAAAGATTTAAAGATTGCTAATGGAGGTAATATTGAAGCTGCCAAAATTATCGGTGAAGAAATTGCTAAAAGAGCAAAGAAATTAAAAATTAAGAGTGTTGTATTTGATAGAGGTGGTTACCTTTATCATGGACGTGTAAAAGCTTTAGCAGAAGCTGCACGTGCTAATGGATTAGAATTCTAAAATGGGAGGAAAACTATGAACGAGAATGTTAAAGAAAAACAACATAAATTTAACAAAAATCGTAAACCAAAAGATAGAAATACTCGTCCTAATAAGTTATTAGAAGAAAAAGTAATTGATATCAATCGTGTTACGAAAGTTGTTAAAGGTGGACGTATTTTCCGTTTTTCTGCTATTGTAGTAGTAGGAGATCGTAGAGGAAAAGTTGGTATTGGAACTGGTAAAGCTAAAGAGATGCCAGATGCAGTAAAAAAAGCAACTTTAGCAGCTTCTAAAAATTTAATAAATGTTGAATTAATTGATAATCGTACTATATCACATGAAATTACTGTTAAAGAAGGAGCAGTAAAAGTAATATTAAAACCTGCTACTGAAGGTACTGGAGTAAAAGCCGGAGGTCCTGTTCGTGATGTCTTAGAATTAGCAGGAGTTAAAGATGTCTTATCTAAAAGTCTTGGTTCTAGTACAAAAGTTAATATGGCTAGAGCAACATTAAAAGCATTAAAAAATCAAAAATCACCTGCACACATTGCTAGACTTCGTGGTAAAACTATAGAGGAGATTAGAGGATAGATGAAATTACATGAATTAATGCCTAACGAAAATTCTACTAAAGTAAGAAAAAGAGTAGGACGTGGAGCGGGCAGTGGCTTAGGTAAGACAAGTGGAAAAGGACATAAAGGACAAAACGCTAGAAGTGGCGGAGGAGTTAGAGTAGGTTTTGAGGGTGGACAATTACCACTATTTAGAAGATTATCAAAAAGAGGATTCAATAATTATAATTTTAGAGTTGTATATGCAACAGTTAATGTTAAGGATTTAGAAAGATTTGAAGATGGAACTGTTGTTACTAAAGAGTTATTAAAGGAAAATGGTTTAATTAAAAAAGAATTAGATGGAATAAAAATATTAGGAAATGGTGAACTTACTAAAAAGTTAACTGTACAAGCTACTAAATTTTCTAATAAAGCCAAAGAGAAAATAGAAAATAATGGTGGAAAAATTGAGGTGATTTAATGATTAAGACCTTAAAGCTATTATTTAATCCTAAAAATAAAGATATTAGAAAAAGAGTAGGATTTACTTTACTTGGTTTGTTAATTTTTGCAATAGGTACTACTATACCAGTACCAGGAACACAAGGTGCAATACTTGATTTAGATATTTGGTCTTTATATAATGCTATGAGTGGTGGATCTTTAGAGCAATTTTCTATATTTGCTTTAGGTGTAATGCCATACATTTCTGCATCTATTATTACAGGTATTTTGCAGATGGATATAGTTCCTTATTTTACAGAACTTCGTGAAAGAGGACAAGAAGGAAGACAAAAGCTAAATCAAATAAATAGATATTTAGGTATTGCAATTGCATTTGTTCAAGGTTTTGCATTATCACTTGCTTTTGTGGAAAATGCAACAGCCTTTGATTATGCAAAAATATCAGTTATTTTAACTGGTGGTACAGCTTTCTTATTATGGTTAGGCGATCAAATGACTCAAAAAGGAATTGGTAATGGTCTTTCTCTAATAATTATGGCTGGAATTATTTCTACTGTTCCTAGTATGTTTGTAGATACTTTTAAAGCATTAATATTAGAAAGTGATACATCTTTGTTTTTAGGAATTGTGGGATTTAGTTTATTTACTTTGTTTTATATTGCAATTATTGTGGGTATTGTCTTTATTGAAAAATCAGAAAGACGTATTCCTATTCAATATGCAAATAAGACTATAAGTGCTTATGGTACTAGACAAAACTATATTCCATTTAAGTTAAATTCCGCTAGTGTTATGCCAGTAATATTTGCATCAGTATTTTTTGCAATACCTGCATTTGTATCAACATTTGCAGATAGTAATAATGCTATCGTGGGATTTATTACTAAATACTTAAATTATACGACTCCAGTTGGGTTTGCTTTATATATGATATTTATATTCTTCTTCTGTTTTCTATATACATTTTTACATGTTAATCCAGAAGAGTTATCTAAAAATCTAAATAAGCAAGGAGGTTATATTCCTGGAGTTAGACCTGGTAGTGAAACACGTGATTATATTAAAACTATATTATCAAGAATTACTTTACTAGGTGCTTTATCAATTTCTATAATTGCTGGATTACCAATTATATTTAGTAGTTTCTTACCAACAAATTTACCTGCTAGTGTAAGTATTGGTGGTACTGGTATATTAATCGTAGTTGGTGTTGCTTTAGAGACATGGCGCCAGTTAGAAAGTAGTTTAATTAATAGAAATTATAAAGGAGTAAAATAATGAAGAGTATTATATTTATTTCACCTCCAGCGGCAGGTAAGGGTACTCAATCAAAATTACTTAGTGATTATTATCATATACCTCATATTTCAATGGGAGATTTACTTCGTGATGAAGTTGCTTCTGGTAGTGAGTTAGGAAAAAAATTAAAACAAATAATGGATGATGGTAAATTAGTAGATGCTAATACTACTTTAGAATTATTGGAAAAAAGATTATTAAAAGATGATTGTAGGAATGGTTATATACTTGATGGTTATCCTAGAAATTTATCACAGGCAAAAAGTTATGAAGAATTACTTGAAAAAATGAATAAAAAATTAGGTTATGTAATTTTTCTAGATATTGATAAAGAACTTGCTATTAAAAGAATTATTGGTAGAGTTGTTTGTCCTAACTGTGGTAGTTCATATAATTTATATATTGATGATGTTAAACCTGAGGTTGATAATATTTGTAATCGTTGTCATCATAAATTAGAAAAGCGAAGTGATGATAATGAGGATACTATTATTAAGAGGTTTGATACATATATGGATAACACTAAAGAATTATTAGATTATTATAAGAAATTAGATGTTTTATCAACCATAAAAATTACTGAAGATCAAAAGGCTAATACTGTATTTGAGATGATAAAGGAAATAATAGATGATTAGTATTAAGTCTGATTATGAGATTGATCTATTAAGAAAAGCAGGTCATATTGTTTATTTAACTCATAAATATTTGGAAAAATATATAAAACCAGGTATTACTACTTTAGAGTTAGATAAACTTGCACATGATTTTGTTATTAGTCAAGGTGCTACTTTATCGTTTTTGAATTATGAAGGATTTCCTGCTAGTATTTGTACTTCTATTAATGAAGAAGTAGTACATGGAATTCCTTCAAATCGAAAACTTAAAAATGGAGATATTATAAGTATTGATATTGGTGCTTGTTATAAAGGTTATCATGGAGATTCTGCATGGACTTATCCTGTTGGTAAAATTAGCGCTGAAAAACAATATTTATTAAAACATACTAAAGAAGCATTATATGAAGGATTGAAAGCAGTTAAGGAAAATTGTAGAATAGGAGATATTTCTTCTGCAATTGAGACTTATGCTAATAAATATAATTTGGGTGTTGTAAAAGAATTAGTAGGACACGGAGTAGGTAGTAGTATTCATGAAGATCCAGAAGTGCCTAATTATGGCAAGGCTAATACTGGTCATGTTTTAAAAGAAAATATGGTTATTGCAATTGAACCTATGTTAAATTTAGGTAGTAGTGATGTTTATATTTTAGATGATGATTGGACAATTGTTAGTGCAGATAATAGTCCATCAGCACATTTTGAACATACTGTTGTAGTAACTAAAAATGGTTGTGAAATATTAACAGGAGATGATAATTTTGAGTAAAAAAGATATTATTGAAACAGAAGGGAAAGTAGTAGAATTACTTCCATCTGGAAAATTTAGAGTTGAAATCAATGGAGGCCACTTTGTAGAAGCCCATGTTTCTGGTAAAATGCGCGTAAGCAATATACGTATTCTACCAGGTGATACAGTGGTTATGGAATTATCACCTTATGATCTAACACATGGGCGTATAGTTTATAATAAGAAATAGGAGGAGTCAATATGAAAGTAAGAGCGTCTGTAAAACCTATGTGCGAAAAATGCAAAGTAATTAAACGTAAAGGTAAAGTTATGGTTATTTGTGAAAATCCAAAACATAAACAAAAACAAGGTTAATTAGGAGGGAGATTAAATGGCACGTATTAAGGGTATTGAAATACCAAATAATAAAAGAATTGAAATATCACTTACTTATGTATATGGTATTGGTAGAAGTCTTTCTAATAAGATTTTAAATGATGCTAAAGTGGATATTAATAAAAAAGCTAAGGATTTAACTGATGATGAATTAGCAAGAATTAGAAAAGAAGTAGATAAATATGCTACTGAAGGTGATTTAAGACGTGAAGTTAGTATGAATATAAAAACAAAAATGGAAATTAATTCATATCAAGGAACACGTCATAAAAGAAGATTACCTGTAAGAGGTCAGTCTACTAGAAGTAATGCTGTTACTGCTAGAGGCGGTAAAAATAAAACTGTTGCTAATAAGAAGAAATAGGAGGATATAAGATGGGAAAATATAATGCAAGAAAAAGTAGAACTAAAAAGAAAGCACCTGTTCATGGTGTTGCACATATTAACTCAACTTTTAATAATACAGTTGTAACTATTACTGATGTTGATGGTAATACTATCAGTTGGGCTTCAAGTGGTACACAAGGTATTAAAGGAAGTAAAAAATCTACTCCATTTGCTGCGGGACAATCTGCTGAAGCTGCAGGACGTGTTGCTGTTGGCGCTGGTATGAAGAGTGTAGATGTTAAAGTAAAAGGATTAGGAGCAGGTCGTGAGAGTGCTATTCGTTCTCTACAAACTGCAGGTCTTGAAGTTAAAACTATAACAGATGTAACACCAATTCCACATAATGGATGTCGTCCACCAAAAAGACGTCGTGGATAATAATGAAAGGGAGTGTATTTTATGTTAAAATTTGAAAAGCCTAATTATAAAGTAAAAGAATATATTGAAAGTAATCATTATGGAAAATTTGAAATAGAACCTTTGGAAAGAGGTTTTGGTACAACACTTGGTAATGCGCTTCGTAGAGTAATGCTATCTTCTTTACCAGGAGATGCAATTACTAGTGTTACTATTGATGGAGTTGCTCATGAATTTCAAAAAATTGATGGAGTAATTGAAGATGTAACAGCGATTGTTTTAAATTTAAAAAATATTGTTATTAAAAATCATTCTAAAGATAATGGTAAAATTCTTAGATTGACAAAAACTGGTGCTACTGTTGTAACTGCTGGTGATATTGAAAAAGATGCAGATATAGAAATTCTTAATCCAGAACAAGTTATATGTACTTTAGCAGAAGGTGGCAGTATTAATATGGAGATGACTGTTGGCAGTGGTCGTGGTTATGTTAGAGCAGAAGAAAATAAGAAATTACTTACTGATTTAAAAGTAAATGCTATTGCTATAGATAGTTTATATTCTCCAATTGATAGAATTAATTATGAGGTTGATAATGCTAGAGTTGGACAAAATAATAATTTTGATAAATTAATTGTAGAAATTTGGACTAACGGTGCTATTAGTCCAGAAGAAGCTATTGCTTTAGCTAGTAGAATTTTAATTGAACATTTAGAAATACTTACTGATTTAAATGAAATAGCAGATGAGACTGGGTTAATGACATCTAAAGCCGAGGATCCAAGTGTTAAAGCATTAGAGACTTCTATTGATGATTTGGATTTATCTGTTAGAGCTTATAATTGCCTAAAAAGAGCGGGTATTTTAACTTTACATGATTTAGTTGATAAGACAGAAACTGAAATGATGAAAATACGTAATTTAGGTAAAAAGTCTTTGAAAGAAGTTATTGACAAAGTAAAAGATATGGGATTAAGTTTTAGAAGTGAAGATTAGTTAGGAGGAAATAATCATGGCATATAGAAAATTAGGAAAAGATAATAAACATAGAAGAAGTATGTTAGCTACTTTAACTAAACAATTAATTATGAATGAGAGAATTGTTACTACTGAAGCTAAAGCTAAAGAATTAAGAAAATTTGTAGATAAAATGATTACTTATGGTAAAAAAGGAACTTTAATTTCAAGAAGAAAAGCACTTGCCTTTTTACATAATGATGAAGCTTGTGTTGCTAAAGTTTTTAATGATCTTACTAAAAGATATGAAAATAGAAATGGTGGCTATACAAGAATTATTAAAAAATCTGAAAGAAGAGGAGATAATGCTTTAGAAGTAATTATCGAATTAGTTTAGAACTTTTTAGTTCTTTTTTTGTTTGTTTTTATTATTTTAGTTTATAATATTATTAGGAGGGATAAAATGAAAGCTTTAATTACTGGTGCTTCTAGTGGTATAGGAAAAGAAATTTCTAAATATTTAGCTTCTTTTGGTTATGATTTATATGTAGTATCTAGAAATAAAGAAAAATTAGATAAAATTTATAAAAACTTTAAAGTTAAAGTTACTACTATTGGACTTGATTTATCAGATTATAATAATTGTATTAAGCTACATGATATGTTAAAAGATAAAAATATTGATTTATTAGTTAATAATGCAGGATTTGGAGATGCAGGCTTTTTTAATAATACTTCTTTAGATAAAGAGATAGATATGATTAAATTAAATGTTGTTTCTTATCATGTTTTAACTAAATTATTTTTAAAAGATTTTATTAAAAAGAATCATGGTCGGATATTAAATGTAGCTTCAATGGCAGGTTTTATGCCTGGACCTAATTTAGCTACTTATTATGCTACTAAAGCTTATGTATTAAATTTATCTTTAGCTATTTATGAAGAATTAAGACAATTAAATTCTAATGTAAAAATATCTGTTTTTTGTCCTGGTCCTGTTGATACTAATTTTGATAATGTTGCTAATTCAAAATTTAGAGTTTCTTATATTAGTAGTGAATATGCTAGTAGGTATGCTATTGATAATATGTTTAAAAATAAACTTATTATTATTCCATCTAATATGAAGTTAAATCATTTACTTATTAGGTTAGTACCAACTAAATTAATTTTGAAAGTTAATTCTTTGATTCAGGGTAAGAATAAAGACGAAATAGAAAAGTAAATTTGACTTTTTCTTTTTTTATGCTATAATATTTTTGCAAAGAGGGTGATATAGTGAAAAAAACTTCAGTTACTTTATATGAGATTATTAAATTTCGTAAACATAAGACTACTATTGATTATTTTGATTATGAGAGAATAATTGGTTATGATTTTTTGACTGGTAGTAAGAGTTTTGATGATATTTTGTATAATTTATCTGGTAGTGATGATAAGAGCATTAGGGTTGTTAAATTTTTAGAAGATTGTAATAAAAAAGATAATTTTACTGCAGAAAAACCTCTTACTAATGTTAAAAGTGGTATTACTTTTATGTCTAATCGTTTTAATGAGATTGATGATTATCTTACTATGAATGAGATAAATTTTTTAAAAAAATTAAAAAGTTTATCTATTGAAGAGTTTTATGATTTAGATTTTAGTAAAATGGGTTTTAATAATTATATTAATTCTATATTTAATGCTTATAAAGTTTTTAAAGTAAGAGATTTATTTTTTATGGAAGGATTACTTACTAATATAGATTCTAATATTATTAAAATTGTTTATACTAAAGTTAATGCTATTCGTGAGAATCTATATAATATTAAGACTAGAAATGAAGATTATATACCTATATCTAGAGTAATAGAAGATAAGGATTTTAGGACTTATAATAAGCTTAGAAGAGCTAATGTTTATACTGTTTCTGATTTGAAAAAGTTTGATAATAAGCTTATTAAATGTCGAAAGTAATATATTTTTTTCTTAAATACTTGCTTTTATATTAAAAAAATTGTAAAATTATACATGAAGGAGGAAGTAAATTATGAAGAAGACTGATATTGCTTTAATATTAGGTGTTATAGTTGTAATTATTATATCAATGTTTGCCTTTTCATCTAATTCTAATAAAATAGAAAAACCAATTTTATTAGAAAATGACTTTACTGGCTTAAAACAAATAAAATATTCTGAATATAGTGATTTAGTTGAAAATGATAGTAAATTTATTTTATTAATTGAAAGAGAAGGATGTAGTTATTGTGAGGCTTTTGAGCCTATTATAGAAGAAACTACATTAGAAAAAGAAATTCCTGTATATAAAGTAGATATTGCTGAATTTTCTGATGATGATATTAATAATTTTTATGAATCTAATAGATTTTTGAAAAAAGGTGATTGGGGGACTCCAACTACTTTAGTATTACAAGGAGATCAAGTTATTGATACTTTAGAAGGATATGTAGAAAAAGATGAATTGGTTGAATTTTTAGATGAGAATGTTGAAGTAGCAAAAGCTTCTGAATAGAGGTGGTGTTATTTGAGTATAACTTATAAGATGGCAAGAGCCTTTAAAAGAAAATATGGCTTAACTATTGCTTGGAGAATTAAAAGTCATGCTAAAGTTGTTGATAAACATTTAGCAGATGATGAAGAGGTTAAGTATGTATTTTTAGGTCAGAAGAATAATTGGATTATTAATTTATTTAATACTAATATTGTTGTGTTGACTAATAAAAGGCTTATTATTGCTACTAAAAGGGTCGTTTTTGGATATTTCTTTACTTCTATTACTCCAGATTTATTTAATGATTTAACTATTAAGAAAAACATTATATGGGGTCGTGTTGTTATTGATACTGTAAAAGAAGAGGTTTTGCTTAGTAATATAGATCCTAATGCATTAGGAGAAATTGAGAATAATGTAGTGGAGAATATGATGAGAGAAAAAAGAAAATATGGTTTAAGACCCGATTTAAAAGAAGTTTAGGCTTCTTTTTTTAACATTTATTTTGTCTTATCATATATTATAGTGGTGATGATATGTATGAAATATATACTGTATCTAATGCTGATACAATAGAATCTATTGCTAATTCTTTTAATATTTCTCCATCTAATTTGTATCAAATTAATGGTTTTACTCCTGATTATGTATTAAAGCCTAATACTAATATTATTGTTCCTAAAGTTAGAAATAATTATTTTGAATATTATACAATTAAAAAGGGAGATACGCTTTTTATGGGAAATAGTGAGCATTAAACTAATATTTATATATAAAACGTTGTTTAAGTTGAGAAAATCTCAACTTTTTTTGGTATAATTGTATTAACAAAAATTTTATAACTTTTATGAAAGTAAATTTAAGCGAAGTAACTGATACTCTAGATTAAATATATAAAAATAGAAAGCTGGTGAAATCTTGAAAAACAATATAATTATATATATATCAAAAGATGGTAATGTAAAAGTTGATGTTAATGTACAAAATGAAGATATTTGGATGAGTCAAGATGTAATGGCTAATCTTTATGATACAACTAAAAATAATATTTCAATGCACCTAAAAAATATTTTTGATGAAGGTGAGTTAGAAAAAGATTCAGTTGTTAAGAAATTCTTAACAACTGCCAGTGATGGAAAAAAATATAATGTTTTACACTATAATTTAGATGCTATCATTGCTGTAGGTTATAGAATAAACTCTAAAAAAGCAACTGAATTTAGAATATGGGCAACTAAAGTTTTAAAAGAATATATGGTTAAAGGATTTGCTTTAAATGATGAAAAATTAAAAAATAATGGAGAGAGTTTATATTTTGAAGAATTATTAGCTAGAATTCGTGATATTAGGTCTTCTGAAAAAGTATTTTGGAGAAAAGTATTAGATATTTATGCTACAAGTATAGATTATGATCCTAAAAATAAATTATCAATTGAATTCTTTAAAACAGTTCAGAATAAAATGCACTATGCTACTCATGGTCATACAGCGGCTGAAATTATATTTACGAGAGTTGATTCTAATAAAGATAATGTAGGTCTTACTAATTTTAAGGGTAATTATCCAACAAAGAGTGAAACTGAAATAGCTAAAAATTATTTAACTATAGAAGAACTTA
The DNA here is from genome assembly GCA_944364015.1 of uncultured Bacilli bacterium. Taxonomy (GTDB): domain Bacteria; phylum Bacillota_I; class Bacilli_A; order RF39; family UBA660; genus CALVVX01. The sequence continues at coordinate 14,187 of CALVVX010000026.1, forward strand.
ATATATTAAATAGAATGGTATCAGCTTATTTAGATATTGCAGAAATTAATGCTTTAGATAGACATCCAATGACTATGCAAGAT
>CALVVX010000027.1 GCA_944364015.1 uncultured Bacilli bacterium
CTATGTGATTATTTTTTTAGTTGGACTAATGTGTTGCGATAATAGTCTTTTCGACCTTTTTATTTTAGGGCGATGAGGGTCATCTTTTAAAATAATTAGATAAAAATCGATTCCTTGTAGTGTATGTTAGCTCTGATTTAGAGGAATTGCAAGTATAAGTTTCTTAATCTAACAATTAATTTTACCAGTATACAAACAACTATAAATATCATTGTCTATCGTCTCAAGAAACAAATTAATTTTGACACACTTTGAGATTTTACAGAGGCTCTTTCTTTGGCAATCTTTATTTTGTCTAGGATCAAATCTTATCTATAATATATTCCTTTATCAAATTGTTATAATTCCTTTCTTTATGATGCTGTACTTTTATTTTTACATTATATTTTTTACTTAATTTCATAAAATATTGATTAATTAGCGACTCATCAAAATTAAATATATATTCAAGAAATAATTTGTTTTTTGATTTTTCTTCTACACAATTTTTAATAATATAATCATAGTCATTTTGTAACTGATTTATTAGTTTATCTTTTTTCCATAAATCTAGATGAAGAAATATTTTATCTAATTCCTTATGAATAATATTTTTGCAATATTTAAAGTCTATCCCATAATAGTCATTATAAATATTTTTATCCATTTTGTTTTGTTGCATTTTAATTAAAGATAATAGCATACAATGTATTGCAAAACTCATTTCATTTCCATTAATATTCATTCCAAGAAATAATTCAAACGATCTTTCATCTTTATTTTTTAATGTTCTAAGTAATAGTAATGCTGTCGCTTGTCCTACTATACATGGAGGCATTTCTCTTTTTTGAGGTTTTGTATATTCAAAGGAATAATTTGATATATCGCTTATAATGTTACATCCGTTATGAGCAGACATTCTAAATATTTCATGTAATTTAGTATAGCAATTGATTTTTTCTGCGTAGCTCAAATATTTATTAGTATAGATTTTATCATAAATTTTTTCAAAATATTTACTATTATGATGAAGAAGATAGCCTTCTCTCACTTCTGAAAAGCTAGTGTATGTATAATCATTTGTTAAAGCATAGTGCTCTTGAATTTCTATATTAGTTATTATTGAAGATAATCTATCTAAATATTTTTTTACTTCATATTCGTTTTTGAGATCTGCTATTTTGTTAGTTAAGTCATCAAATATATAATCTATATTGTTGTGAGAAATATAAATGTTATGAAAATTGAATCTTGAAAGCAACCAACTGTAACATTGTATTGCTCTAATAACTTCACCATAATATAAAAAATGTTCTATTATTTCAATGAAATCATTAATAATTGATGGAGCATAACTCATATTTAAATGATATTTTTGCACATCTTTTGGAATATTAAATAATAACCTATCAATAACAGTTTCATACATGTAAACATTTTTCATATATGAAATGTTTTTTTCTGCAATTAACCCAATGGTATTATCTTTTAAGTTAAACAATAATTGATTTTCATAATTCCGTGGTAGAATGTTATTAATTATATTATTTTTAGCTTCATTATAATATTTACAATAAAGACGCTTTATATATTTTTTTGTTGTTAGAAATATTGCTCCAATTTTAGTAATTATATATATTAAAATATAAATAGATAAGAAAAAGAGTATAATTAATATATTAGCAGATTTTTTATTAATCATTAGTATAATATTAATAATCATTATTATATATAAAACAAACATAGGTATATAAAATCCTTGAAGTTTCTTTCCAAAAAGCAAATCTGTTTCTTTTTCACCCAAAATATATTTGTTTTCTATACTTGCAATTAATGATAAAACTGCGGTTGTTAAAAAAGTACTGCTAATTTGTGCAATAACCAAATCTTTATACATTTCTTTATATTTTATTAAATTAATTTCTATGGCAAAATTTTCTTTAATAGAAACAACTCCTACCATAGAGAGTATATAGAAAAAACTAATTAATACCATAATTATCATAAATAAATGGTTAATACAATCTAACATTGGTGTTATTCTATGTTCATTTTTAAAATACCAGTTTTTTATATTCCATTTTATTTTTTTTAATCTTCGTCCTACCTTCATATGCTATCCATCCCTCAAAAAACATTAATTAACTTGAAATTATTTTTTAATAATTACCAATTATTGTTTTCGATGTTTTCTGTATATTTAATATTGTTAAACCAATTAAAAAAATTTATTTATCATTATTTTAATCTAAATCAGGAAGATTTGGGTCAATATTTTTGACATTAGTATGTGCTATTACTCTCCCAACCGAGTTTACCCTAATTGAAAATTTAGTAATGTTTTTATTCCACCATTCGTTTATTATTCTTAAATTGTTAAATTCATTTAATTTTTTTTCAAATAGAACTTTCTCGTTATTATTACCATTGTGTTTAAAATTTTTGTTATCAAAAATACTTTCAATCACTTTTTTTTGTTCATCTGTAATTTTAACCTGAATTATCGTATTTTTTCCCAATTTATTCATTGTTCTGGTAAACACCAAATTATCTAATTGACCTTTTTCTAATATTTTTAGTGTTTTAAAATTTTTGTCTAAAGGATTATCAATAATCATATCCATTGGAATATCTTTTTCTATAAATTCTTTATGTATTTGTTTAAATTCATCACTATCTTTTTTTATCCAAATTTGAGAATAACTAACAAACTTTTCAAACCAAAAATCGCTCATTTTTTTTGTACTACCCAATGTGTTAAGACTAATTATTCTATTTATTTCTAAATTTTCTATCCACTCATCATCATTAGGCAAACAAGAATTGTTAAGTATTTTGCCAAATAAATTATCTAATACTTTAAATCCATCATTTATATTACCACTAATTGGTGAAAAACTTACAACTGCATGATATATTGTTAACCCCAATAAAGCGTCTTCTGTTAATTTATCTATAATTTCTACTGCGTTACTTATTGCCACGTTCTTGTTTATATTGTTTTCCTTTGTTCTATGTATTAACAATTCTGATAGCAATTCATAATCTAATTTTCTTTCAGAGCAAATAGCTGTTTTTTGTGCACTTTTAAATAATATCTGAACAGCAGGTTCTTTGAATAAATCTAACATTTCAGTTTTTACTAATTTAGGAATCAAAACGTTTTCGAAATCATTTAACCTTTTTTGTGCTATATCATTAGCAACAAGCTGATTCTTTTCCAATGTTTTTGTAATTTCACTATTTATAATTGCTCTAACTTGTTGTTCTGTTAAACCATTATTATTTACTATAACAGTATTTGCCATAAATTGTTGCGAATTATCTCCTGATTCTTGTACTTGTTTATTTTTTTCCATTAATTACTCCTATCTGTGTTTGCCTAGATTTTTTGCCAGACTTCTGAATTTGCTTCACAACGGTAGTTTTAACATATTTATTATACATAATCTTATACATTATTCCACTACCAATAATACAACCAATAATTGCACTTATTAATTCTTTTCCAACTGTTTTTAAAATCCACTCCATTTTATACTTCTCCTTTTATTTAATTATTTCTTGTAGCAATAGCCAATTATCATTTTCCATATTTTCTGTATATTCAGTATTGCAAAAATATAATTGTTCATTTTTGTCATAATCTCTAACAAATCCCCAATTGACATCATATTTTTTAGCATATTCTTTTAGTGCTTCAAATTTATTTTCTACCTTAATATCAATATTTTTGGATTCTCCTTCAGCATTTTCTCCACCTTTAGTTTCAATAATCCAAATTTTATTATTTTTATCACACACTATAAAATCAGGATAGAAATGCCATTTATGATTTACTGCATCTACATAAACTATTGAAAAATAATCACTAGATTTTTCTCCATTTTTATAAAACCACTTAATGTTTTCATTATTTTCACAAAAATATTCAAACATTCTTTCAGATTTTGATTTTATTGTGCTATTAGGATAATTTAAATATGTTGATTTTTCATAAATAATTGTATCTTTCATTTTGGGATCATACTTAATATAATCCCTTTCAGGAAAGTGCCAATCGATTTCTTTTAATTCTTCAAATTTCATTTTTATTTGTCTTGCTTTTTGAGATACAGCTTCTTGAAAATCGTGTTTTAAAATATCTTCATTATTTATTACAAAAGCATAAAATTCTGTTAATGTTAAATCTATAAATTTTTTGGTAAATAATTTTTGTTTCCAAAACATTCTTTCTAGCATTAATCTAGTTCTATCATAACGCATACCAATTTTAGATGCTATTTCATTTATGGAATGTCTTAATTCAAAACCATTTTTATTTGTAGTTACAGTAGATTGTACTTTAATTCTATTAGCATTTTCAAGTTCATTACTATTAATTCTAACAATTTTATCTTGAACTATGTAATTATCAATAGTATCTTTAAAAACATATCCATTGGCTTCTAGAATTGTTTTATTATCTTTCTTTTTAGAAGTTAGTTTATATTTATCTATATAAAACTTATGCAATATATTGAATGTTTCTCTTTCATCAAAACCATCAAAATTATTATCAAAAGTTAATTTCTTCAAAGTAAAGTTTTTATATTCACTTTTTAAAAATATAACTTTTGTATCATAAGCATTACTACCTAATTCTTGTTTAACAGATTGTTCATATTTCTCATCAAAAGTATATAAATAGCAATTGTCTAACAAAACATTATCATAGTGATGCCCTTGTGGCATTCTTCTAATTCTACCAATAGTTTGAGTTTCAAAATCCTCATTCATATTATCACGTAGTTTTACAAGTATTTTAGCACGAGGGCAATCCCAACCAGTAGATATTGCTTGTTTCATAATGAGTATTGCTTGATGTGATTCATTATCCTCAATATTATCTATATTTTCTTTTCTATCAGAAAGCCATATAGCGAGATTTTGTTTTATATAATCGTAGCCTTTTTCTTCAAGGATCTTTTCTATCATTTTTATTAAATCATCTGATTTACTAGGTACTTGAATAATAATTAAAGGATTTACTTGAACACCTAATTTTAAATATTCATTTTTAATTGCTTTTCTTTTTTCTATTGCAAGATTAAGCAAATATTCATGTTCATTAGAAAGAGTAGTATCATTTGATACATCTTCATTAATATATAGTGCTCTTGTAATTAAGCCAGAATTTATAACTTCTAATTCATCAATAGCAATGAATTCTGCTTCTTTATTTGTTTTAGTAGTAGCACTAACTCTTACAATATAATTAGGATTCATATATTCGATAATACTTTCAGCTTTAACAGTTTTATTTAAATGTTCTTCATCAACAATTACAATAAATTTGTATCCTGAATTATGCGCTTCATGTATTCTTTCATATAGATTTTTTCTTTCAGCATCTTTTAAAGCATTATTTCCTTTTTTAGTTATCGTTTCCCAATTAATAAAAGCAGTTGATTTTTCTTCAAAACCTTGAAGTAATACGTCTTGTATATTTTGTGTTTTATGGTGAGGTAAAAACTTTAACATTTTCTTTCTACTTTGTTCTTCTAAGTCTCCCTTACCAGGAGTTAGCCAAACAAATAAAACATTTTTATTCTCTTTAAAATATTCTTCAATATATGAAAGTAATATAATCGTTTTACCAGATCCAGTAGGTGCTTGCAGTAATATCTCTTTTTTAGAGCCAATACTTGTTGCATCTAATAATTTATTTACTGTATCAATCTGGAAATTTTTTAATTTAATTCCTTGCATTTACATTACCTCCATAATTTCATCTTCAAAATAATATTCTGGTATGATGTATATTTCTATATTATTATTTTTAAATATCGTTTCTTGCATTGATGTTAAGAGTATGTCTGATGATATGTACGCTTTTTCGCAAACATCTAATTCACTTTGATCTTTACTAAATCTATCTAATTCATCTTCATCTAAATAAACTCTAATTTTATTATCATCTATTTCAATGCCGTTTTCTAATTGAATAAGATTTTTAATATTAATTAGTAAATTGTTGTGAAGGTTTTCATCTTCAGTATTTATTCTAGGAATATAGGTACATTTGTAATATTTTAAATTTGCTTTTATTCCCTCAGAATATTTACTTCCATCTTTTCTTTTCCCAGTTATAACTGTTTTTATTCTTTGATAAGTTATATCTTCACAAATATTGTTTTCATTATTAGTACAAAGAATGAACTGTCTATTTCCTCCATCTTCTTTATTTAATTCTAAAACTGCTTGTGCAGTAGTACCAGTTCCTGCAAAAAAATCACATATAATTGCATTTTTATTATTAGTAGAACATATTATTTTTTTTATTAATTTACATGGTTTAGGATAGTTAAAGATTCTTTTTTTTCCAAAGAAATCTATTACTTCATTATCAGCATCTTCATTTGAACCCCATCCATTTTCAAATAAGTTATTAGGATTAATTTTTGAATCATATCCTAGAATAGAATTATCACCAACCCTTGGTAGTAAGTCTTTTAAGTTTTTAACTCTAGGCTCAGAAACAATTCTTCGAATATATAAAGCATTTGTTATATATAGTTCTTTATTAATTGAATATTGCCACATTGCTTCATCAGAATATCTCCAATTTCCTTCCACAATAAAATCCTCTTTTACTATGCCATCTTGAATAACTAAATCTGTAATGTATTTTATATCCATGGTGGAATCAGAAATTATTGTTCCGGCTTTAACTATATAATTTTTTTCCTTGAAATTACTTTTTATTCCTTTTGATATTTTTCTTTTTTGCCTCTTATTTGATGCATTTATACATGGATAAGTTTCTGTACAATAATTTATTTGACCTATTAATCCACCAAAATTTTTTTCATTTTTACAATATACTAATATATATTCTTTTATGTTAGTAATTTGGTTAGATAAAAACGAACCTTTTTTCTTTTTTTCCCAGACAAGTTGGGAAACAAAAGAGTTTTCTCCAAAAATATCATCACATAACAATTTTAATTGAGCCATTTCGTTATCATCAATTGAAATAAATATTACACCATTTTCACTTAATAAATTTTTTGCAATTGATAGTCTCTTACTCATAAATGAAAGCCATTTTGAATGTCTATAACTATCTTCTAAACCAATAATTTGGTCATTATAAATAAAATCTTTGTTTTTTGTGTTATATGGTGGATCAATATAGATTACATCGATTAATCCTTTATAAGTTTTTTCTAATAGATATAAACTATGAAGATTATCTCCCTCTAATAAAAAATTAAACTTATCTTTTGGATTAGATACTATTTCTTTATCCTTTACTTCTTCAAAAGTAGGTATCTGAGTTTCTAACTCTTTATCAACTCTTTCTTCGTGTTCTTCCCATATAAGTCCATATTTCTTTTTAGTCAATTCATTTTCTATCATTGATAAATTAGTTAATGTTTCTTCATCAGTAATATTTTTTTTAATTTCGTTAATTGTATTTAACATTTTATCTCTTCTAATTTTTGATAGATTAGTAGTCTCCATAATGCACCTCCTAAAATAACTCTTTCACCATTAGATTTTCTGAGTGTAAATTATTATTTTTACCTAATAATAAATTCTCATAAAATTTAATTAAATAACTTTTATCCTCTTTTATATTTAAATAATTATTGAAATAATTACTTCTTACTAATGCATTTCTAAAATATACTGATTTATCTTTAAATAATGAATGATCCACATTGTATCCTAAACTAATTAAATATTTTTTTATGAATACTGCTGTTGTTCTAGTGTTACCTTCTCTAAAAGGATGTACTTGCCATATACTAGATGTAAAATCAGTAATATTTTTAATAACTTCTACAATGGACATGTCTTTATAATTCTTTTCTTTTTCTAGACTAATATCATATTCTAATGATTCATTTAATGTTTTAGAGTCTCCATAAGCAACTGAATCATTGTTTAATATTTTTTCGTGTTTAGAAAAATCAATTTTTCTAAACCCTCCTGCAAATTCATATACATCTTGAAATAAATATTTATGAATATATTTTAGATAACCTACTGATAATTCAAAATTACCTTGATCTAGTAACTCAACAATTCTCATTGATACAAAATCACATTCTAATTCATTATGATTAATATTCTTTTCTTTTGTGGTGTAATATTCTCTTAACCTTTGTTCTACCTCTTTTAGTGTTAATTCACCTAAGATGTTTTTTTCTTTTATTTGTTCTAAGTATTTAGATGGTTTTAAATTATCTACTTGTTGTAACCCTATTGCCATATCCCATTGTAACTGTTTTATATAACCTTTAGGTTTTTGTTCTTCTTGATAAGGATTCATACTACAATCTAAATCTTTTTCACTCATATAACTTCACCTAACATTTCTATATCATTATATCATGTGTGAAAACAATAGTAAAACGTTACTATAATCGATTGCATTATAATACTATATCAACTTTATAATATACAAAAAACTAGGATTAACTCCTAGTTATTTTTTCAATTGGGCGATGGGTACCATCTTTTAAAATAATTAGATAAAAATCGATTCCTTGTAGTGTATGTTAGCTCTGATTAAGAGAAAGTGAAGTATATTTTATTTCTTACACATCATTTTATGATTAATAAAGGAATTTATTTATTAGCTATGTCAATTACTTTCTTCTATAGCTCTTTCTAACTCTTCATCTGTACATGTACTCATATATACCTCACTATCAAAAATGTTATTTTTCCTTTCAGTATAGAAAAAATTTGAATTTAAAATGATGCAGTTTTTACTTTTTATTTTATTAGATAATATTTGCTCAAGTAAAAACAAAGCTGCTAACGAATCTAATACATTTTTTTGCGTTGCCTTTTTATAATTAACTAATCTATTATGTTTTACAAAATTGTAGTCTTTCCACCAATCTGGAGCATTTTTATTTTCAAATTTTTTAAAGGGAATACACTTGTACTTCTTTATTTCTGCTATATACACTTGTTCATTGACTATTTCGGGATAAATTTTTATTATTTTTTCTCTATAATCTTTTATATTTTGGTTCTTTGTTCCACATAAACATTTCAAAATGTTTTCCACTTCTGAGCAAATTAATTCTAGTAATTTTATATACTCATTTGAAAAACAATCAAAATTATCATAATCTAATGCAACATATCGCAGTGTATTTATAAAATCTTGTTCAAGTAAGTTATAATAATTCCAATACAATTTTTTGAATTTCTCTCCTGTTAATGAAAAATCGTAAGCTATATGGCAACACCTCTTTTTATTTATTTAAAACCTTATATATTTTTTTATATTCCATCAGTTCTTTTTCAAATTTTTTAACATTTATTTCTCTTAAAATCTTTTCTAATGTTTCTTGCATTGGCATAATTAGCTCTTTAAATCTTTTTGAATTTAATGGTAAAATTAATTTTGAAAGATTTTTAATATTAAATTTATCAAAATTAGGATTTAAAGTCGGATTCAATTTTTTGTATAATTTATTCCTTGTGGTTGGATAGAAACTAGAATACTCAGAAAGATTTTTTGATAATTCATCAGAAAATACTAATAATCTTTTATAAATATTTAACACCGGATAATGAAATAACGCCTTTTTATGCTTTGAAACATATATCGCCTTATACATATCAAAATAACAGTTGAAAATATTATTTTTTATCTTTTCTTTCATAATAAAATACTGACAAAGTGATGTTATAATCGTAACAACAATTCCAGTTATAATACTAATTAAAATATTATAAATAAATTCGGAAGCAAAGTAGTAATAAGCTCCTAGGGGCATTAGAATAATTAATAATATAGTTGATACGATTGTAACAACTTTTGCTTCCTTCATTTTATAATTCAAACTCTTTCATAAAAAAATCTACTAACTTATTTGTTCTCATTTTTATATCATCAATATGCCAAGCATCTTTGTTAACTACATCTTCATTTAGCTTCAATCCATTTCTATAGCCAATATAATTTCCATCCTTATTAACTCTATTTTTTTTCTTTTCAAAAGACAAATTACTTAAGTTTTGATTATACCCTGTTACAGTTAAATTTCCTAAAGTATGAGTATATCTATTTAAATATTCAATTGCTAAATCTCTATCGCCATTTGCTATCATATCAATCCAGTCAGTTGGGATATTTTCTCCTTCAGGAAAAATATGTTCTATTGTCCAAATGTATTTATTACTTTTATCTCTACTCCATAGATTTGTATATATTTCATTTGTTTTAAATTTATCTTCATAATAACATAATAAGAACCTTGTAGCATCTGGATTATCTGAATATATTGGTCCTCTTAGTTTCTCTTCAAATATTTCATCAGATGACGAGTTGTTTTTTAGATTATTAACAATTAAATTATATATATCTGTCCCTTGTTTGTTTGCAATCAAGGATACTAAATCCATAAATATTTTTGTTAAGTTTCTTGTGTTTGGATAATCTGTAATATTTCTTCTAACAAAAAACTTTGTTAAATAATTGATAATATTCGCAATAATATCATTATCTAAATTCAATCTATCTTTATTTGATAATAAATATAAAAGTAAAATATATGATGGGGCACCTTGAATTTTATCTAAATTAAATAATGGCTTTTCTAGTTTTTCAATACTATCATCTTCATTAGCATTATTGATTAAAATGGAATAATTTTTAGCTTCTTTTTCAATTCTATTTAAAAATTTTCTGTAATCAGTCTTAATTAGTTTTTCATAGATGTCTAATAACGTTGTTTTAGTTGCTAGAGGTCCTAAAGCATATTTTACTTTTCCTTCTGTTTTATAAGGCACATTTAATTCATCTCTATAGGCATTATAAAACTGTCTAAAAAATCTTTCCTGTACACTATAATCATCGCTTAAATATGCTAATATTTTCTTCCATTTTGAATAACATTCTTCTGAATTTCCATCCGCATCTGAAACACTAATTAATAAATTCTTTATTAAATCGATTGCTGACAAAGGAACTCCTCTATTATTTAATGATTCAAATAACATATAAGCATCTTTATGTGTTTCCACTTCAATTGATACCAATACTGCTGAATTAAATCTATTAACTAGTTCAAATAAAATTTCAATGTTATTTTTATCTGAATATTCACTTTTTATTTCTTCAATATATTTATCTATTAAATTTGAAAAATAATTATATGCTTTATATATTCTTCTATTGCCTGCATTGTTTTTCCTTTCATAATCAAATAACAATCTTTTTTCACATAGTAGACTAAAATAATCATCTCTATTATGATTTTGCACTTGTGGTGTCAATCTTGGAATATTTTTTCCATCTCTTCTTACCACTAATTCTCGTTTGACATTGTTTAAATCTGTTATTTGATCTTCATCCAATTGTTCTTTGTATTCACATAACTTTTCATATAATGTAATTAACAATATAGAAATAGAAGTTATCCTTTGTTGGCCATCAATTACTTCTAATATTGCGTCACTCATCGCACTTGTACTATTATCAACACAAATAATAGATCCTAAAAAATAACCATAATCATTTTCTATAACATCATTAAACAATAATCCCCATTCTTTTTGTCCCCATGTATATTCTCTTTGATATTTTGGAATATTATATAAAATACTTCTTTCATTGGAAAATATTTGAGAAATTTTGTATGGATCTGTATGTTTTATCATCGTATCACCTCTATATAAAATTATACAGATAACAGTCTACTTTATCAACACATATTCATTTAACGTTATGAGTATTCATTTTCTATTTTTAATTAATTAAAAATTTATATTTTGTTTTATTTATTTCTTTAGGAAGCCTTTTTATTAATTCTTTAAGACATTTGTTAAGCAAATCGTTCAGTTCCTTTTCTGTCATATTAAGTGTCGATTCACACACCAAACAATACTTTGTTATAATTTATATCAGCATTTTTAGGAAATGCATAATGATACATAAAGTTTCTAATCTCTAAATTGCTAAATATATCATCATATTCTTGGTAATCAAATTTAAAACCTATCTCTTTTAATTCTTCAATACTATTTCTACATATCACATATTTTATTTTTAAATCTAGATAATTTATTTTTTATTATTATAATCTAACAAAATATATTATTATAATTAATTTATTTATCATTGTTTAGGTATTCTCTATAAATTTCACTAATATAATATTTTAAATATTGTCTATATGCTAGATTTAAGAACACATCTATTATTACTAAAAAAACAAAACATATAATATATATTTGTAAGTTTATTTTTTCTAATATAAATAAGAAAAAAATTATTATTAAATTTGTAAAACTCATATGAACTATAATATCTCTAATAAGAATGTCATCATCTCTAATACCTTGAATTTTTTCCTTATTTCTAACCTTACAATATATATTGGAATAAAAGTCAAGTTTTTTATCTTTACTTCTAATTGTAATTCCTTTATCAATGTACTGTGGCCAATTTTTAAAAGGTTCGTGTCGTATTAACAAAATTTTAAATTTTGTATTTCTGTTACTAAAAAATAAAACATCACAAAAATATATTATTAATAACATACTACTAATAAATAATATAATGTATTTCCAATTATCCATAATCAAAGAAAATGGAGTGGAACAATTGAAAAGTTTATTAATTATATAAAAAACTAATAAATCGATTATGCCAATAGCTAATGAAACTTTTAAATATTTATTAATTCTAAAACTATAATTACTCATCATACTCTAAACTCCCTATATAATTATATCCCATTAATGCTTTGCCATAAATTGTTTTTAAATTAGACGGAATAGTGGTGTAATTGAAATTTTCTACAAAAAAATCAGCAGTATTACCCTCACATATAATAACAATATCTTTTGCCATATTCTGAGTTATTGTTTCATATCCAATATAATAATCTAAATCTTTACTTGGAGCTTCGCCTATTATTATAATTTTAGGCTTAATTTTTTCCAAAATTTCATTTGGAATTCTTCCACTACTTCTACCGTGATGTGGTGCAAAAATAATATCTGCTCTAGTCCACTCGATATTATTCTTAATGTTGTTCATAAATTCACTTTCTAAATCCCCAAACCAATATATACTAATATTATTTTCTAATGAATATTTTATTATTGGAGAAATGTTATTTGGCGAAGATCCATTGTTTACTTCTTGTAGTGCTCTTTTAAAATATTTATTTGTTGTATCTGGCCATTTTATATTTATGCCTGAAGATCCACGCTCGTTACTTGATTGATTCATCCATTTTCTATTACAATCCTTATCAATATAAAAAGCTTTAGTTGAATCTCTTAATTCACAATATTTCTTAAAATCATCTGTAGGATTATTTTTTGTTGCTTTGTTCTCAACACAATAAAAATTCGGTATTGAATAATTTTCTGTCAAATACTTTAACCCTCTTATATGATCATCATCAGGATGCGTGGATATTAATCTTGTTATCCCCTTATCTTTACTTTCAATTTTAAGTTCTTTAATTATAGATTTTTTATTCTCATCATCAATGCAGCAATCAATAATTGTAAAATTGTCACTCCCATGTCTAATATAAAACATATCACCATTATTAGTAGAAAATGATTTTATTTTTACCATTATTACTAACACCTCCATATTATCACAAGTAAAAAGCAGTATCCATCTTAAAAAGATTAAATACTGCTTATCTTCTACAATGATTATAGCATATTTTCAGCATTTTACAAAGCATGTGTTAGTACATTTCTATGTCTCTAAATTTTTGAATTTTTAAGAATTTTATGTACATTTTCGAGAAGTCATTTTAAACAGGATAACTGTGTCTGACAAACAACATCGCCAGTGGCGAGTTTG
>CALVVX010000028.1 GCA_944364015.1 uncultured Bacilli bacterium
TAAAGTAAATAAAATAAAAAAGAAAAATAGAAGTTTACATAAATGCGTCAATCTTCTATTCTTCTAAATAATACTTCTGCTTTATTAACATTAGAACTATCATAAACTCCAAATCTATCTAAAGTATCAAAAGTAGTTTTATTAGTATTTATTTGTCTAAATATATTACTAGCAGTATCAGGCATAAAAGCTTGTAATAAAACAGTACTTATTCTAATACATTCTACTAAATTATATAAAACAGTAGCAAGTCTATCTTTTTTATTTTCATCTTTAGCTAAAATCCATGGAGTAGTATCATCTATGTATTTATTACAAGATCTAAGTAAATCAAAAATATTTTCTAAAGCTAATGATATATCTAAATCATCAATATTTTTACTAACTTTATTTTTTAAAGATAAAGCACTTTCTATTAATTTATTATCTATTTCTTCATTAATTTTCTTATTTTCAACATACCCATTAAAATATTTATTAATCATACCTATAGTTCTATTAACTAAATTACCTAAAATATTAGCTAAATCTCCATTAATTCTATTAATTAAAGCACTTTCTGAAAAATTACCATCATTTCCCATTGGAACTTCTCTTAATACAAAATACCTAACTGCATCAACACCATAAGATGCAATATATTCACGAGGGTCTTTGTAATTTCCTAAACTTTTTGAAATTTTATTACCCCCAATTACTAACCAACCATGACCATAAACTTTCTTTGGTAAATCTAGACCTAAAGCCATAAGCATAATAGGCCAAATAATAGTATGAAATCTAATAATTTCTTTTCCTACTATATGAAGATCTGCAGGCCAATATTTTTTAAATAAAGTATCATCTTCAGTTAAATAACCTAAACCACTTATATAATTACTAAGAGCATCTATCCAAACATATACAACATGTTTAGGATCAAAATCAACTTTAATTCCCCAGTCAAAAGATGTTCTAGAAACACATATATCTTCTAAACCAGGTTTAATAAAATTATTCAACATCTCGTTTTTACGAGAAATAGGCTCAATAAAATCAGGATGTTTATCGATATAATCTACTAATTTATCTTGATATTTAGAAATTTTAAAAAAATATGCTTCTTCACTTACTTCGTGAACATCACGTCCACAGTCAGGGCATTTTCCATCCACTAATTGCGTTTTAGTCCAAAAAGACTCACATGGAGTACAGTATAGACCCTTATACTCACCCTTATATATATCACCTTGTTCATATAATTTTTTAAATATCTTTTGAACCACTAATACGTGTTGAGTATCTGTAGTTCTAATAAACTTATCATAACTAATATTTAAAGCGCGCCATAAATCTTTTGCATTATCCACTATTGCATCAACATACTCTTTGGGACTAACACCTGCTTCTGTTGCTTTTTTTTCTATTTTTTGACCATGTTCATCAGTTCCAGTCATAAAAAACACATCATATCCTTCTAATCTTTTATATCTAGCTATTGTATCTGCAATAATCGTAGTATAACAATGTCCAATATGAAAATTAGCAGATGGATAATAAATAGGTGTTGTAATATAAAATTTATCTTTACTCATTTTCTCCTCCTTAATTAGTACTTCCTAATCCCCCTTTACGGATAGTAACTAAACAATTATCATTATCAGTAATCAAATATTTTTGAAAAATTCCTTGAACAATTCTATCTTTTTTCTTAAATTTATAAATTTTATCACTATGATTTTGTAATGCAATCCAAATATTTCCTTCATTATCAATATTATTATAATAACCCGAATCAATTATACCAATTTGATTACACATCCGTATATTATATTTAAAACCTATACTACTTCTAACACATATCATTAAAAATTCATCATCATACATACTAACTTTAATGCCTGTAGGTATTTTTAAAACTTCATTTGGTTTAATTTCAATATCAAATGGTAAATAAAAATCATAACCACATGCATCTGTAGTAGATCTTACAGGAAGTAAAATATCATCATAACTACAATCAAAGTTAACAAAATCTTCTAAAAATTTTTCTTTAGAAATTTTTTCAAAAAATCTTTTCATGAAACCTCCAAATAAAAATATAGTTATATTATAACATAACTATATCAAAATAAAACTATAAATTTAATTATTCAACAAAATACTTCGATAAAACTTTAGATAAAACTACTGCTTGCTTCTCATCTGCTTCTGTAAGTGGAAAATCAGTAGAAATAACAATTACTGCTCCTAAAGCATCTCCATTATTAACTATAGAACTAAAAGAATAATAACCATTTTCAACATTTCCAGAGACAAATTCAAAATTTTTCTTTTGTCTTTCAACAAAACTATCTCTTCTATCAATAGAATGTTCAGTAAATTCAGTTATTTCCTTATCTAAATAATTTTTCTTCAAATTGCCTGCTACTGCAATTACTTTATTACGATCGGTTACAATAATGTTATGTTTAATAACCTGATTAAAAATATCTACATATTTACTAACTTCAACCTCTAAATTTTCAACAGGGGAATACTTTCTTAAAACAATATCATTATCCTCTACAAATATTTCTAAAGTCTCTCCATTTTTAATTCTTAAATTTTTTCTTATCTCTTTAGGAATTACAACTCTACCTAATTCATCTATTCTTCTAATAACTCCAGTTGTCTTCATTATTTTCCTCCATTCAATATTATTTTGAAAGAAAATAACAATTTTATACAAAAATATTAAAACATTTCATCAATTATACGAGAAAATAATTTAGTTAAATAAATAATAAAATGATCATCTAATTTAATTGTATCTAATATAATATGTATCTTATTATTCTTATAGCTTAACCTAAAATATTTACTAACATCATATGCAATATAAAATAATTTTTCTCCATTCATTTTATTACTAATATTAGAAGATAACTCTAAATCTATGAAATTTTTAGTTTGTATAGATTTTACTACTTCTAATTTTTTAGCCATCTTTTCAAACCATTCCTCATACATATAAATTTCCATATCATGTGTTACTTTACCAAATCTATCTTCTAATTCGCTTTTAACTTGTTTTAATTTTTCTAAAGAATCAACTTCATTTATTTTCTTATGAATAACAATTTTTAAATCCTCATCATCTGCATAATCATTACTAATATGTGTATCAACATCTATAATAGGCATAGAATCATCTATATCTTCTTCTATTTTTTCTCCTTTTAATTTTCTAACGGCATCATTTAACATTTTTAAATAAAGTTCAATACCAACTGTATCAATAAAACCAGATTGTTCACTTCCTAAAATATCTCCAGCTCCTCTTATTGATAAATCTCTCATTGCTATCTTAAAACCACTTCCAAGTTCTGTAAATTCTTTAATGGTATTAAGTCTTTTAACTGCTATATCATTTAAAACTTTATGTTCATTATACATTAAATATGCATAACCAATTTTATCACTTCTACCTATTCTACCTCTAATTTGATATAATTGTGATAAACCAAAATGATCGGCATCGAAAATAATTAAAGTATTAACATTTGGTATATCAATACCTGTTTCTATAATAGTAGTACATAGTAAAACATCAAATTTATTATCAATAAAATTTTGCATTTTATTTTCAATCTCATTTTTAGTCATTCTACCATGAGCATAATCTATTTTAGCCTCAGGTACTAATTGTTTAATTTCATTAACTTTATCAACTATTTTTTCTATACTATTATATAAAATAAATACTTGCCCATGTCGTGATAATTCTTTATAAATTGCATCTTTTATAACACTCTTATTTTCCACTAAGACATAGGTTTGAATAGGATACCTCTTTTTGGGAGGTGTCTCAATTAAAGCAAGACTTCTAATACCTGATACAGACATTTGTAAAGTTCTAGGAATAGGAGTAGCAGATAAAGTTAATACATCAATATTAGACTTATATTCCTTAATTTTTTCCTTATGAGTAACACCAAATCTTTGTTCTTCATCAACAATTAATAAACCTAAATCTCTAAATTTTATATCATTACTCAAAATTCTATGTGTACCAAATAAAATATCAATTTTACCATCTTTTAAATCACTTATTATCTTTTTTTGTTTATTCTTATCAACAAATCTATTTAATAAAGCAATATTAACAGGAAAGTCACTAAATCTATCTAAAGCACTTTTATATTGTTGTTTAGATAAAATAGTAGTAGGACATAAATATGCAACTTGTTTTCCATCATTAACAGCTTTAAAAATAGCTCTAAAAGCAACTTCTGTCTTACCATATCCTACATCTCCACATAAAAGCATATCCATAGGTTTTGGCTTTTCCATTTCATGTTTAATAATATCTATTGCCTTTAATTGATCATCTGTTTCTTCATAAATAAATTTAGAATCAAATAAAACTTGATTTTCATCATCTAAAGAAAAAGCAAAGCCTTTCATCATCTGTCTTTGAGCAGAAACTTTTAACAAATTTTGTGCTATATCTTCTATTCTACTTCTAGCACGTGCTTTTTTTCTTTTCCACTCATCAGTTCCTAATTTATTTAACTTAACAATAACTCCTTCTTTAGAAGAATATTTAGTTATTCTATCTATTTTTTCTACAGGTATATATAAAACATCACCACCAGCATAAATTAACTTAATATAATCTTTTTTTAATCCGTTTTTAGTCAATGTACAAAGACTATCATACATTCCTATACCAAAAGTCTCATGTACTATATAATCACCTTGAACTATATTATTAATATTACCTATTTTAGTACCTAATTTATATTTACTATGATATGCTTTAGTAACTTCTTTCTCATGATAAAAATCATTTTCACTAAAAACAACATAATCTTCATAAATAAATCCATTCATAATAGGTTTAACTATAACATTTACTTTATTTTTAACAATATTATCTTCATTAGTATTAATAAAATCAACAGATAAATACTTTAAAACTCTATCTTTACTATTCTTATCATTAAAACAAATTATAATAGTCTTATTATTGACTAAATATTTATTAATATCTTTTTTTATTAAATCATAATTATTATTATAATTATCAATAGAAAAAGATAAATACTTATTAACCTTATTAAGTTTTAAATCAGAAATAATATTATCTATATTCATTAAATATATCTCATGTTTAGCTTTAATATCTTTAATATCAAACATATAATCTGTCTTAATACTATCTTTATTTTCATTAGAATAATTCAAAATAGTATCACGAAGTATTTTATAACTATTAAAAAGTTGCATATAATCATTAAAAAAGCAATAACCATCTCCAATATAATCAAAAATACCATTAATCTCTTTAGAATAATATTTTAAATACTTTTGCTTATTAATAACATTATTATCAAATTTATCTAAAATAAATTCACTAACAGGAAATATCTCAATACTATTAACATTATCTATAGAACTTTGAGTCTCTATATCAAAAATCTTAATACTATCAATAGTATCCCCCCAAAATTCAATTCTAAAAGGATTGTCATTTCCAACAACAAAAATATCAATAACATATCCTCTTATTCCAATTTTACCTGTTTGAGTAACTAACGTCTCCTTTTCATAACCTAAATTATACAATTTAGTAATAAATTCATCTCTATTTATTTCATCACCCACTTTTAAAGATAAAATAGATTGCTTCCATAAATCTTTAGTAGGTAAATAACGAAGAGCACCTTCTAAGTTAGTAACTACAATAAATTTATCAAAAGAAACCAACTTGTTTAAAGTATTAACTCTATCTATTTTTAATTCAGGACTGACCGCTAATGCTTCACTAGTAATAAAATCATCCATAGGAAAAAACAAAACATTATCAGTAAAATTTAATAAAGATTGATAAAATCTAGTAGCTTCATATAAAGAACTAACTACTAGTAAAATATTTTTCTTTGACTTAATAAAAGTATTATAAATATAAATTGCATTTAATTGTTTAGTAAGACCAGTTACACCATAATATAAATTATTATCTAAATCAAATAAATTATCAAAAAATTTCATATTATCCCTCAATTATACCCTTATGTTTATTATATTTATTCTTCATCTGTTCTAAAGAAAGTAAACAAAAATCTTCTAAAATATTATTTAGCTTCTCATACACTAATAACAACTTCTTTTGATCATTTAAGCTAAATTTAGATAAAACATAATCTCTAGCATCATATAAACAATTATTACCAATACCTATTTTTAATCGCATATAATCATTAGTATTTAACTTCTTCTCAATATCTTTGATTCCATTATGACCTCCACTTGAACTATTTTTAACAATTTTAACTCTACCTAAAGATAAATCTAGATCATCTTGAATAATTAAAATATCATCAATACTAACTTTAAAATAATCAACATATTTTCTAACAACATCACCAGATAAATTCATATAAGATAAAGGTTTAATTAACATTATTTTCTCATCATTAATTTTAGTAACACCATAAATAGCATTAAACTGCTTTTTAGTTAAATCTATATTTTTATTATTACAAATATAATCAATTAATGAAAATCCTACATTATGAGGAGTATTATCATATTCCTTACCTGGATTACCCAAGCCAACAATTAACTTCATTTTCTACCTCCATGATATTTATTATACAAATCATTCTTATTAATAGCATAATCTTCACTAACTTTCTTAATAGCACTACTAACACTAAATCCATCTGTAATATATTTATCAACTAAACTAATAAAATCAATATTATTACTATTATTAGAAAAACCAGATACAACTATTACAATTTCTCCTTTTATATTATCTATATCAGTTACTATTTTTTCTAAATTACCACGATATATACTTTCAAATTTTTTAGAAATTTCTCGAGAAATACTTATATTCCTATTACCAAAAATTTCTAACATATTATCTAAAGTATTTTTAATTCGATGTGGTGCTTCATAAAAAATAATTGTATATGGAATTTTAGATAAAACTTCCAACTCCTTTTTTCTTTTATTTTCTTTACTATTTAAAAAACCATAAAACAAAAAAGGTAAAGGCTCAATAGTAGAAACAGTTAAAGCAGGAACAAATGCAGTAGCTCCTGGTAAAGATACAACATTATAACCACTATCTACAATTAATTTAACAGTTTTATAACCAGGATCACTAATAATTGGAGTACCTCGATCAGTAACAATTGCAATACAATGACCATCATTTAAGTATTTTAATACTTTATTTTTTACAATATTTTCATTATGATCTTCTAAACAAATTAATTTCTTTTTAATACCATAATGAGAAAGTAACAAAGAAGTCTCCCGAGTATCTTCTGAAAAAATAACTTCTACTTCTTTCAAAATATTTAATGCTCTTAAAGTAATATCTTCTAAATTACCAATTGGAGTTGGTACTAAATATAAAGTTGGTTTATTATCATAACTAACTTGCCACATAAAATCACTCCTCAAACATTTTGCTTACAATAGTAGTATAACTACCATCATCATTATATATATATAAAGGTGGTAATACTTTAACGGAAGGATTTCCATTTTTTATCCCTTCAATTAACAAAATATTACTATTATTATTTTTATTAGAATAAACAAATTGTATTTTTTTAGGCTCTATTTTATATTTTTTCATTATACTAATAATTTCACATAACCTATCTGGTTTGTGAACCATTGCAAAAATAGCTTTATTTTTTAATAGATAACTAGCATTCTCAATCAATTTATCTAAATTAATTTTAACTTCATGCCTTGCAATAGTCTTAATATCAACATTGTTCATTATCTTCATCTCTTTAGTTTTAAAAAAAGGTGGATTACATACAATAACATCAGCACTTTCTGCTCTTAAATTGCCTTTAATATTCACTATATCCATATTTAATAATTCTATTTGATTATCAAAATTATTTTCCTTAACTGATTTAACCGCTAAATCATATATTTCTTTTTGAAGTTCAACTCCAATTATTTTAGCATTAGTCCTATACGTAAGTAACATAGCAATTGGAGCATTGCCAGTAGCTAAATCAAAAATAACTTTATCTTTTAGTCTAATTGTAACAAAATTAGCTAATAATACTGCATCAATAGAAAACTTAAACCATTCATCATTTTGATAAATAATTTTATCTTTAAAATTTAATAATCTATTCTTTATCTGCATTATCTACACTTACTTCTACAATAGTATTTTTATCTGTTAAAACTTTATATTTAGAATTTAATACATCAACAGAAACAACTTTACCTTTTACTTTATCATTATCAATAATACTTCCAACATTAGGTAAATTTTGACGACATTTAGAATAATTTTCGTTTTCATATTTCAAACAACATAATAATCTACTACATGCTCCATTTATTTTTGAAGGATTTAAAGATAATGATTGGTTTTTAGCCATATTAATAGAAACACTATCAAATTCATTTAAAAACAAACTACAACATAATCTTCTACCACATAAACCAACTCCTCCTATTTCTTTTGCTTTATCTCTTATTCCTATTTGACGTAGTTCTATTCTTGTTTTATAAAAAGAACCTAAATCTTTAGCCAACTGACGAAAATCAACACGATCATCTGCAATAAAATGATAAATTAGTTGATTTCTAGTAAAAGTATATTCTGCATCAATTATATACATGTTAAGCTTAAGTTTCTTTACTAATTCACGACATTTTTTTAAAGCAGTCTTTGCATCTTTTAAATTAGCCAAATATCGAACATAATCTTTTTTAGTAGTAATTCTAACAATTTTTCCTTTCTCTATTTGACTTTCATCTAATTCTTTATCAATAATACTATACACTCTAGCAAACTGTAAACCAACTTCAGTATCAACAATTACTGTCAAATTTTTCTTTAAATTCAAATTATCATAATAATAATATTTAACTCGCTTATTTTCATTTATTTTAACTCCCGCTATTTGCATCTAATCACTTCCCATATCTATAATCAACTTATTAATAAACAAATTCAAATTCAAATTATAATCTAAAACACTTCTAGCTTTTATTAAACATTCTAATTTATGTAATATACTATCAACAGTATTAAAATTAGAAACTTTTAAAACATGATTATTATAATTAACAAAATATATAACATCTTTATTAGATAAAACTAATAAAACATCATAATAATACTTAATCAACAAATCAATAGCTTGTCCTACTAAATCTCTATTATTAAAATAACTATGCCATATTTTTTTTATATCAACTATGCAACCAGTTTTTTTAAGTTCAAATTCCATTATAAAATTAAGTAAATAATCAACAGTATTATCACTAACTAATAATTGATTATCAATATCGGCATTTAATCTAATAACTTGACATCTAGAAATAATAGTATCTAATAACTTATTAATATCATTACTCATTAAAATAGCAACAATATTATCTACAGGTTCTTCTAAAAATTTTAAAATAGAATTTGCAGAATATTTATTCATTTTATCACAATCTTTTATTATATAAATACGCTTATTAGACTCAATTGATTTAGTACTAAAATCATCTTGTAACTGCTGTAATTGTTCTTTTTTTATCCAAGTACCATTTGGCTCTATTATCTTAACTTCACCACAATTACCATGATCAATTCGCCTACAAAAATCACAATCATAATTACTAGTATCAATATGATTATTTGGACAAAGTAATGCCTTTACAAAAGTCATAACTAACTGGTCTGCTTTTGAATAATTATTTGTATCAATTAAATAAGCATGTGAAAATTTTTCTTCTTTTATTATTTTTTTTAAAAAAGAAACTACAAGAGGTTGTTCATCAATAAATTTATCAAACATATAACCACCTTCTTAAAAAAACAACAAATTAAACAAAACCAAACCAACAATCGCAGGTATACCTAAAACCAAAACAAATGCAACTGTTACTACATTAATAGGAATAATTGCATTAAAAGAAATTGCTAATTTATTATAAGCATATAATAATACTGCAGATAAAATTATCTTTTTCATAATCTGAAATACTTTTTTTAACATATTAATCACCAATATATAATATGAAAAAATATAAATACTTATGTAATATCTTTTCTTTGTTCCAAAGCCATCTCTAAAGTCATATTATCTATATATTCTATATCAGTACCCATAGGAATACCTGTAGCAATTTTAGTAACTTTAACTTCATATGGTTCTAATAATTTTTTTACATATTGCATAGTAGTCTCCCCTTCAATTGTAGGTTTTAATGCTAAAATAACTTCTTTAACAGAATTTTTATTTATTCTATCAATTAACTTATCAATAGTAATATCTTCAGGATTAATTCCCTCAAGTGGAGAAATTAGACCTCCTAATACGTGATAATAACCATTATAAATTCCTAACTTTTCAAATAAAAATATATCTTTAGGTTTTTCTACAACAAACAAATAATTTCTATTTCTACTCTCATTACTACAAATGCTACAAGTATTTCCCTCGCAAATACCACCACATATATCACATCTGTTAATTTTATCTTTTAACTCTAAAATAGAATTTGCAAATTGTTCTAACCTATCTTTATCAAAATTAACTAAAGAAAAAGTCAGTCTCTCGGCACTTTTATCTCCAATACCAGGAAAATCTTTAAAATTATCAATAATTTTTTTTATAACATCCGGATACATTACATTAACCCACTTAATCCATTACCATATTTAGCAAGTTTACTATCCTTATCTTTATCAACTTTTTTAACAGCCTCATTAACTGCAACTAAAATCATATCCTCTAACATTTCTAAATCATCTAAAGATAAATCAGCATCTTTTTTTATTTCAACAGATACTAACTCCTTTTTTCCATTCATCTTAACAAATACTAAAGAAGAATTTCCCTCATAAATAGTATTTTCTAATTCTTTTTGAGTTTTTTGTAACTCCTTTTGCATCATTTGAGCTTGCTTCATTAAAGCTTGCATATTCATATTATCATCACCTTTCTATCTATATTCAATAACATCTTCCCCTAATAATGAAATAATTTTATCAACATCATCATTAGTTTTACTTTCTTTTTTCACTATCTTTTCTTCTTTTAAAGAATATTTTTCTCCATTTTTGAGTTTTTCTACATAAATACTTCTTTCTTTATTCCATCTATCAACAGAAATAGCAACAACACTAAACTTAATTTTATATAGATCAAAAAACAAATTAGATAATTCACAATCAAGTTCATTCAACCTAAAAGCTGTTGCATCATATTTACACTCTAAAATAATATAATTATCAGAAGCCACAACAGGAATAACATCCACTAAAAGACCCGCTACTACACTATATCTATCATCTAATAAATAATCTGATAATTTATTCCATTTTTCTTTAATTTTAATTAAAGCATCTTTCTTCGCAGTAGCTAAAGCATTATTAACTCTAACATCTATATCAATATTATTAAGAGTGTTAATTACTTTAAGATCATTTGGTTTATCAACAACTACCTTTTCTGGTTCCTTTTTTTCAGTTATAATCTTACTAACATCATCATTATTATTAGATAAAGAACTTAATTTTAACAAACACACAATAAGTAAAATTGAAGGATAACTAGCTACCTTTATTTGAGATAATAAATTATTTAATTGACTAATATAATCAAAAATAACATCATCATTTAATAATTTAGAAATTTCAATAATCTTCTCATTTTTAGTTAAAATATTAGTCAATCTCTTACTATTTTTATAAATTAAAACATCCTTTAAAAATATAATTAACTCTTCAATAAACTTATTAATATTTTTTCCATTTTTATCTATATTCTCAACATAAGAAATAATAGAATCGTTATTCTTATTAATAACAGAAATTAAAATATTATACAATTCATCATAACTAACAGCACCATTAATCTTAAATACATCATCAATACTAATCTCTTCAGATTTATAAGCAGATAGTTGATCTAACAAATTAATTGCATCACGAAGTCCACCATCTGCTAAACGTGCAATTTCATATAGTGCCTCATCAGTAATTTTAATATTCTCAAGATTACATATTTCTTTTAAACGTTTAACTATATCCTCAGCATCTATTTTAGTAAATTGAAACTTTTGACATCTAGAAGAAATAGTTAAAGGTATTTTATGAAACTCAGTAGTAGCTAATATAAAAATAACATGGCTTGGAGGTTCTTCTAAAGTTTTTAATAATGCATTAAAAGCTTGAGTTGTCAACATATGAACTTCATCTATAATATAAACTTTATATTTACAACTAGTGGGAACAAAATTAACTTTATCTCTTATTTCTCTAATTTCCTCAACACCATTGTTACTAGCAGCATCTATTTCAACAATATCATTACTATTAAGAAAATTTAAACAACTAAAACATTTTTCACAAGGCTTTCCATCAATTAAATTTTCACAGTTAACCATTTTAGCAATAATCTTTGCAGTAGTAGTTTTACCAGTACCTCTAGGTCCAGAAAATAAATAAGCATGAGAAACTCTATTATTTAAAATAGCATTACTAATAACTTTAATAACTTTATCTTGTCCTACAACTTTATCAAAAGAATCAGGACGATATTTTCTATACAAAGCCAAATATCCCAAAGTATCACCCCACAAACATATTATAGCATAGCAAAATAGCTTTATCAACAGAAGTTGTAGTTTTCTACGTTTTATTAACAACAATTTTTAAATTTTAAAATTAAATTATAAAAAATACTTTTTATTACCTTTTTTCCTTAAAAAAAGACTGTAATAAATCTAAACAAACATCTTCTGCAACACCACCAAAAATTTGAAAATTATTTCCCGGGAAATAATTATTCACTTTTTTAGCACCATACACTACTTTAGAAATTCTACTTTCAATAATAGCCCCCATACACATCATACATGGCTCCAAAGTAACATAAAGAACACAACCATCAAGTCTCCAACTATCAAGCACACTACATGCTTTTTCAATAGCAATAATTTCCGCATGTTTAATAGCATTATTATCAATCTCTCTCCTATTATAACCAACAGAAATCACTTTATCATCCTTAACAATAACAGCACCAACAGGTACCTCATCTAAACTATAAGCTATTTTAGCTTGTTCAATAGCCATACGCATATATTTAAAATCGTCCATAAACACCTCAATATAACAATATTTAAAAAAGCACACACAATAAGGGATTGTTAGAGCTGCTGTTTTCCAACCCTGACTCGATTCCAATATTATTGTTGTGCACATATAATATATTACAATTTTAAAAAAAAAGCAACACATTTTATACTTTTTTACTAATATAAATTTAAATTTTTAAATTTAATATACTTTTTTATAATTAAATTTTAAATATTTAACAAAATCACTAAAAAAATTTCAAACAAAAATAACAAACAATTGTTTGTTATTTTGTTTTTAAATATTTAAACTCTATATTCTAATGTTTCACGTGGAACATAAAATATTTTTACTTTATATAACAATGTTCCACGTGGAACATAAAATATTCTTACTTTATATAACAAAGTT
>CALVVX010000029.1 GCA_944364015.1 uncultured Bacilli bacterium
TATGAAGAAGAAAAGTAGAGGATTTACACTAGTAGAACTACTAGTAGCAGTAGCAATACTAGCAATAATAGTAAGTATTGCTTTTGCATTGTATAATAATTTTAGTAAAGGTGCTAAAGAAACTGCAACAGTAATAACAAAACAAAATTTAGTAAATGCTGCTCAACTTTATGCAAAAGAATTTAAAACAAATCCAGATTTTTGGTATGAAGAGATAATAAATGACGTTCCAACTGGAAATGATTTTACTTGTACTACAATAAAACAGTTAAAAAATAAAGGAATATTACAAGGAAAACTAATATATGCAGATACAGAAGAAGAAATTGCAGATGATACAACAATAAAAATAACAAGAGATACTAATATGGTAATAACATCACAAATAGAAACAGATAGTGCTCAATGTGATAAAACACCACCAGTATTAACAATAGATATAGAGGGTAATTTAATAAATGATTGGTATACTGGAGAAATTAATTATACAATAACACCAGAATATGGCTTTAGTGGTATTAGTGAATTTGATTATTATATTGAAATAGATAGTAATAAGACTACATTAGATGAAGTTGATGAAAAATATGTATATAAAGGCAAAATAGAAGATGATATATCTAGTAGTAATATAAAAATATGTGCATGGGCAATGAATGGAAATGATATAGAAAGTCAAAGAGTATGTGAACAAATAAAACTAGATAATACTAATGTAGAAAAACCAAATGTAGTAGCAAGTGATAATATAACTTCTAATAATTGGCATAAGAATACCTTTACACTAAATATAAGTGGTGGAGGAAATCCAATAAGTGGAAAATATTATCAATATAGAAAAGATAATGATAATAATTATACAAAAGTAAGTAACAATAAGATAAATATAGTAGAATCAGATCATAATAAAACAATATATGTAAAAACATGTAGTAATATAAATAAATGTAGTGAAGAAGTATCATATAAAGCATTAATAGATAAAGTAGCACCAACAATAACTAATGTATCAAAAAGTACAACAAGTTATGTTTCAAGTCTAACAATAAAAGCAACAATTGCAGATAGTTTATCAGGAATAGCAAAATATAAAATAGATAAAAATAGTACTTATGTAAATAGTGGTTGGACAAGTGCCAGTGGGCAAAAAAGTTTAAGTATAAATAAAAGTATAAATAGTGATGGAACATATTATATATGGGTAGAAGATAAAGCAGGAAATTATACAAAATCATCAATAAATATAAATAATATAGCAACATTAAAAACTACAACAGTAACATTGAATAATAATTCTACTAGTAATGTAAGTAGTAATAAGAATATATCAGGAATAAAATCATTACAATCAGTCACTGTAAATAATGGTAGAGTATTAAGTAGCTATTTATCAGGAAGTAAAGTATACTTTAGTCTTGGAGGAGGAAGTTCAACTGCAGTACCTACAACACAAACAGTATCAGTTTCTGCTAATAGTTCAACTGCAAAAACACGTAAGGAATGTTGGTGTGATTCAGGAGATAGATTAAGTGGTACTAGATGTATTGGTAAAATGGGAGGACAATTTGTAAATACTCAAAGACAGTATTGGTCTTGTCTTAGTAATAGATGGACACCAAATGATCAACTTGGAGTAAATGATTCTAATCGTTCATGTCAACAAGAAGGATATCCAGCTGGATATGAGAAAGATATTTCAAATTATAAATTTGATTATTATAATCATAAAGGTGAACATTCAATATCAAATTGTGAGCAATATATAACTAATTATAATTGTAATTCAGCAATTGATACAAAACCAGTATTAAAATATAGAAACTGTTATGCAGATTGTAAAAAACCAGATTACGATGCTTACTGTGGAAATGAATATTATTGTAGTTCTGGAACTTTAATTGGAAGTAGATGCTATAGCTGTAGTAGAGGAAGATTAAATAAAACTACTAAAAGATGTACATATAATACAACAGTATATAATTATGTATATAACTATACAGTAACAATAAAATATTATTCTTAAAAATGAGGAGGAGTAAAAATGAAAGGAAAAAAGAAAATAGTTTTAATAGTTTTAATTGTAATAATAGTTATCGCGGTATCAGCAGTAGCAATATATCTGTTAATAAATAAAACAGGACAAGATGAAAATAAGATCAATAGCATGGATAAGAGAATTGATGAAATAGTAAATGATGCTTATATATATTATTTACTTGCAAATGGACAAATTCCTACTGATACTAGTTCAGTTGAAGTAGAAGGAGTAACATATGAATATGTTAATATTGAAAAAATAAAGAAAATAGAAGATATAAATAATTTAGTGGCAAGTTTATTTATTGAAGATGAAAGACAATATCGTGAATCAAAAATATTTAATGGAAGAAGTTTTCTTGAGTTAGAAGATGGATTATATGTAAATTACGATAAAGAAGATATATGTGATATAACCAACATAGAAAATCCAAAAAGTTATACATATGAAAAAGCAGGAAACGATCGCTATAGAATAATTACTAATTTTGGAGATAATAATGTATTAAAAGAAAATGATAATTGGTATATCCAAAGTGATGTGTTCAAATGTGATAGACCTAGCAATAAGGTAGAATATGAAGAAGAAAAGTAGAGGATTTACACTAGTAGAACTACTAGTAGCAGTAGCAATACTAGCAATAATAGTAAGTATTGCTTTTGCATTGTATAATAATTTTAGTAAAGGTGCTAAAGAAACTGCAACAGTAATAACAAAACAAAATTTAGTAAATGCTGCTCAACTTTATGCAAAAGAATTTAAAACAAATCCAGATTTTTGGTATGAAGAGATAATAAATGACGTTCCAACTGGAAATGATTTTACTTGTACTACAATAAAACAGTTAAAAAATAAAGGAATATTACAAGGAAAACTAATATATGCAGATACAGAAGAAGAAATTGCAGATGATACAACAATAAAAATAACAAGAGATACTAATATGGTAATAACATCACAAATAGAAACAGATAGTGCTCAATGTGATAAAACACCACCAGTATTAACAATAGATATAGAGGGTAATTTAATAAATGATTGGTATACTGGAGAAATTAATTATACAATAACACCAGAATATGGCTTTAGTGGTATTAGTGAATTTGATTATTATATTGAAATAGATAGTAATAAGACTACATTAGATGAAGTTGATGAAAAATATGTATATAAAGGCAAAATAGAAGATGATATATCTAGTAGTAATATAAAAATATGTGCATGGGCAATGAATGGAAATGATATAGAAAGTCAAAGAGTATGTGAACAAATAAAACTAGATAATACTAATGTAGAAAAACCAAATGTAGTAGCAAGTGATAATATAACTTCTAATAATTGGCATAAGAATACCTTTACACTAAATATAAGTGGTGGAGGAAATCCAATAAGTGGAAAATATTATCAATATAGAAAAGATAATGATAATAATTATACAAAAGTAAGTAACAATAAGATAAATATAGTAGAATCAGATCATAATAAAACAATATATGTAAAAACATGTAGTAATATAAATAAATGTAGTGAAGAAGTATCATATAAAGCATTAATAGATAAAGTAGCACCAACAATAACTAATGTATCAAAAAGTACAACAAGTTATGTTTCAAGTCTAACAATAAAAGCAACAATTGCAGATAGTTTATCAGGAATAGCAAAATATAAAATAGATAAAAATAGTACTTATGTAAATAGTGGTTGGACAAGTGCCAGTGGGCAAAAAAGTTTAAGTATAAATAAAAGTATAAATAGTGATGGAACATATTATATATGGGTAGAAGATAAAGCAGGAAATTATACAAAATCATCAATAAATATAAATAATATAGCAACATTAAAAACTACAACAGTAACATTGAATAATAATACTACTAGTAATGTAAGTAGTAATAAGAATATATCAGGAATAAAATCATTACAATCAGTTACTGTAAATAATGGTAAAGTAATAAGTAGTTATTTATCAGGAAGTAAAGTATACTTTAGTCTTGGAGGAGGAAGCGCCACTCAAATTAGAGAAACTTCTACAGCATATAGAAATCCAACTATCTATAGTGCTACTGCCAAAAAGAAATGTAGTTGTCCAAATGGAGGAACGTTAAATACAAATACTAATAGATGTATTGGAGAAACTCATACTTATGAAAATGAGCAAATACAACCATGGTCATGTGTTAATAATAGATGGAAGGGGCAAGAAGGATTTGGTGTTAACGATTCTAATCGCGATTGTAATTATTATGGATGTTATGGTTGTCAAAAGAGTATAGAAAATCAAAAAAAATTTACTTATTATGATGAAAAAGGAAATTTTGTAAAATCAAATTGTGAACCATATGTACCAAATTATAATTGTATATCAAGTGAAGATAATAAATGGGTTGTAAAAACTAGAACATGTTATATGGATTGCATAGAACCTAGTTATAATGCTTCTTGTGGTACACAGTATAGTTGTAGAACAGGTACATTATTAAATAAATATTGTTATGATTGTGGTAGTGATACTTTAGTTACTAGTAGAATGCAATGTAGATATAATAAAACAGTATATAGAAATATTTATAACTATACTGTAACGATAAAATATTATGCTTAAAGTGGAGGAGGAGTATGAAGAAGAAAAGTAGAGGATTTACACTAGTAGAACTACTAGTAGCAGTAGCAATACTAGCAATAATAGTAAGTATTGCTTTTGCATTGTATAATAATTTTAGTAAAGGTGCTAAAGAAACTGCAACAGTAATAACAAAACAAAATTTAGTAAATGCTGCTCAACTTTATGCAAAAGAATTTAAAACAAATCCAGATTTTTGGTATGAAGAGATAATAAATGACGTTCCAACTGGAAATGATTTTACTTGTACTACAATAAAACAGTTAAAAAATAAAGGAATATTACAAGGAAAACTAATATATGCAGATACAGAAGAAGAAATTGCAGATGATACAACAATAAAAATAACAAGAGATACTAATATGGTAATAACATCACAAATAGAAACAGATAGTGCTCAATGTGATAAAACACCACCAGTATTAACAATAGATATAGAGGGTAATTTAATAAATGATTGGTATACTGGAGAAATTAATTATACAATAACACCAGAATATGGCTTTAGTGGTATTAGTGAATTTGATTATTATATTGAAATAGATAGTAATAAGACTACATTAGATGAAGTTGATGAAAAATATGTATATAAAGGCAAAATAGAAGATGATATATCTAGTAGTAATATAAAAATATGTGCATGGGCAATGAATGGAAATGATATAGAAAGTCAAAGAGTATGTGAACAAATAAAACTAGATAATACTAATGTAGAAAAACCAAATGTAGTAGCAAGTGATAATATAACTTCTAATAATTGGCATAAGAATACCTTTACACTAAATATAAGTGGTGGAGGAAATCCAATAAGTGGAAAATATTATCAATATAGAAAAGATAATGATAATAATTATACAAAAGTAAGTAACAATAAGATAAATATAGTAGAATCAGATCATAATAAAACAATATATGTAAAAACATGTAGTAATATAAATAAATGTAGTGAAGAAGTATCATATAAAGCATTAATAGATAAAGTAGCACCAACAATAACTAATGTATCAAAAAGTACAACAAGTTATGTTTCAAGTCTAACAATAAAAGCAACAATTGCAGATAGTTTATCAGGAATAGCAAAATATAAAATAGATAAAAATAGTACTTATGTAAATAGTGGTTGGACAAGTGCCAGTGGGCAAAAAAGTTTAAGTATAAATAAAAGTATAAATAGTGATGGAACATATTATATATGGGTAGAAGATAAAGCAGGAAATTATACAAAATCATCAATAAATATAAATAATATAGCAACATTAAAAACTACAACAGTAACATTGAATAATAATTCTACTAGTAATGTAAGTAGTAATAAGAATATATCAGGAATAAAATCATTACAATCAGTCACTGTAAATAATGGTAGAGTATTAAGTAGCTATTTATCAGGAAGTAAAGTATACTTTAGTCTTGGAGGAGGAAGTTCAACTGCAGTACCTACAACACAAACAGTATCAGTTTCTGCTAATAGTTCAACTGCAAAAACACGTGAAGATTGTTGGTGCAATTCTGGAGATACATTAAGTGGTAGTAGATGCATTGGAAAATATGGTAAAAAAATAGTAAACGTACAAGAAAAAGACTTTACATGTATGAGTAATAAAATATGGACTCCAGGAAGTGGTGGCGATAATATTACTGATATGCCATGTCCTACAGGATATGAAAAAGATGAAACAAGATATATGCATACTTATACAGACTTTAATGGTAAAAAATTTCAATCAAATTGTGATCAATATATGCAAAATTATAATTGTACAACAGTTGGTAAAGTTATATGGTTAGAAAGAAACTGTTATGCAGATTGTAAAAAACCAGATTATAATGCTTATTGTTCAGATGAATATTATTGTAGTTCTGGAACTTTAATTGGAAATAGATGCTATAGCTGTAGTAGAGGAAGTTTAAATAAAACTACTAAAAGATGTACATATAATACAACAGTATATAATTATGTATATAACTATACTGTAACAATAAAATATTATGGTTAAAAAAAATGACTTTTTGTCATTTTTTATATTGTATCAACGAAAGTGTCATCCAAACATCTAAGTATACATATACAATTCATATTTATAGTAAAAAATGAATTAGTGGCAGTAAATGGAAAACCACTTCCTGTATTATTTGGTGCTAGTACTCTAAATGTTGCACAGCAATCATCTAGTTTTTCTAATCTAAATACAGTACTTGTAGTTGTTTCAGTAGGACTTTTACTAACAGGCATAGCTATTGGAGTACTACCAGAAGAACATGTATATAAAGTTACTGGTCTTGTATTACAATAATTAGAGCAACTTTGTCCTAAATAACCTTTATCACATGTTTCTAAACAACTATCATTTTGACATACACTTTGTTGTAACAATAAAATTACTTTTAAAATATCGCTTATGCAATTTTCACATCTATTGTTATCATTACACATAAAATCCACCCCTTTTTTATATTCACTATAGCATATGACTATTTTTATTAAAAATGCAGTTATAATACCTATTTGTAATTAAAAAAAATCTAATTACTATAATTTAATAGGTGATATTTTGACTAAATTTATTATTATTTTACTTATATTAGACTTTCTATTTTTAATTTTATCTAATAGTTTATTTAATATATTTACTAATATTATCTTCTCAATTAGTTTAGTTTTAATGATAAATAGTGCTATTTATTTTACTAAAAAATTAAATTTTATTCAATTTAACTTTATTAAACAATTAAAAGCAATAAAAACTAAAAGTAAAACTGGTATTAGTTCCCTTGAATCACTTACTTTAGCATTATCTTCTAGAATAGGAGTAGGAGCAATCGCGGGAGTAGCTTTAGCCATATATCTAGGAGGACCAGGTACTATTTTTTGGATGTGGATAAGTGGTTTATTAATTAGTATATTAACATTTATAGAAAGTTATTATGGTAGTTTATATAAAGAAAAAACAAATAACAATTATATTGGAGGACCATCTTATTATATAAAAAAAGGATTAAATAATTATAAATTAGCAATTATTTATGCATTAATAATAATAATATCTTATATAATAGGATTTTTAACAATTCAATCTAATACCATTGTTAAATCAGTATCAGAAATATCTAGTATTAATCCTATAATTACTAGTTTTA
Source organism: uncultured Bacilli bacterium (assembly GCA_944364015.1). Classification (GTDB taxonomy): domain Bacteria; phylum Bacillota_I; class Bacilli_A; order RF39; family UBA660; genus CALVVX01. Next base: position 7,797 of record CALVVX010000029.1, read on the forward strand.
TTATTTGTATTTTAGCTAGTTTAATAATATTTAGAGATATTAAATTTCTAACTAAATTCTCTTCAATAATTGTACCAATAATGGCAATATTATATATAATTATAGGATTATATATAATACTAAATAATATATATAGATTAGATAATATACTATTTAGTATAATTACCAATGCATTTAACATAAAAGCAGGATTTTATGGTTTTATTACTACTATCTTATTAGGAATACAAAGAGGAATATTTGCAACAGAAGCAGGTATAGGTACTAGTTCAATTGCAGCTTCAGTTTCCAAAGAAAGTCCCTTAAAGCAAGCTTTAGTACAAACATTAGGAATTCATTTTACTAATTTAATTATTTGTAGTATAACAGCTTTTATTATTTTAAGTAGTACTTATACTACTTTAGATATAATAAATCCAAATGGAATAGAAATAACACTAAATGCATTTAATGATTATTTTGGCAATATGGGAAGTTTAACTCTTTGTATAATTACACTATTATTTGCATTTACTACAATTGTATCAGGATATTATTATGCTCAAAGTAATCTATATTTTATCTTTCCTAAACTAAATAAATTAAAACTAAATATATTTAAACTAATAACCATAATAATCCTATTTATAGGAGCCATATCAAATTCAACTGTAATATGGAAATTGATAGATACTTTTGTGGCAATATTGGCTATTATAAATATATATGCTCTAAATATTTTGTTTAATAAAGACAAAATAACAAAAATTTGATATAATATAGCAAGTTGGAGGAAAAGATGAATTTTGATAATAAAATAGTACTTGTAACAGGGGCTAGTAAAGGAATTGGAAGACAAATAGCAATTGATTTTGCTAATAAAGGTGCAATAGTTATTGCTAATTATAATAAAAGCTATAATTTAGCTAAAGAACTATTAGAATATAATATAGATATATATAAAGCAGATATAAGTATAGAAGAAGAAGTTAAAAATATGATAGATTATATTATTTCTAAATATAAAAAAATAGATATATTAGTAAATAATGCAGGTATATGTAATGATACTATTATAGAAAATAAAACAAAAGAAGATTTTATGAAAGTATTAGAAGTAAACCTAGTAGGAGCCTTTCTAGTTAGTAAATATTCTTATAAATACATAAATAATGGTTCAATTATTAACATTGCTTCTACTAATGGGATAGATACTAACTATATCTATAGTATTGATTATGATGCTTCTAAATCTGCTTTAATATCATTAAGTGCTAATTTATCTAATTTAAGTTCTAAAATTAGAGTTAATACTATTTGTCCAGGATGGATAGATACTACGATGAATAGTGATATGGATATTGAATTTAAAAATAAAGAATTAAATAAAATAATGTTAAATAGATTTGGAACTTGTAAAGAAGTTAGCAATGTTTGTCTTTTTCTAGCAAGTCCACTAGCAAGTTATGTAAATAATGCTATTATTAGAGTAGACGGAGGTAAAAAGAATTAATAGACAAAATAATTAAATTATGTTACTATATCTTTGGGAGGTTTTATATGTATAAAGAAATTCCATACTATGGCAAAAGTTCTATAAAAAGTATAAAAGAAATAGAAAAAGATAATTATATTTTAGAAATTTATAAAGATAGTGAAAATATAATTACTAAAATAGTTCGTGATAATAAAAAAAATATAGATAGCCAATATAAAGATACTATTAATGAGTATTTAGAAAATAAAAAAGAAGCTTATTTATTATCTAAAGATATTATAAATAATAACACAGTAATTAAAAGAAGTAAAAACATGGCATTAGCAAGTGCTATTACGGTAATATCTTTACCAATATTATCTCTTGCTACTTCTTCTGTAATATTTTTAGCAATGGACTGTATCGCAGTAGTTTTATCTGCACCAACAATTCTTTATGCTTATAGAGAATTAAAATATAAAACAGATACTAATAAAATAAAAATGCAAATAGAAAAATATGAAGAATTAAAACAAGAATTAGAAAGATTAAATAAAGAAGTAGAAACTACTAAATTTAGAAAAGTTGATTCTATTAAGATGGATAATAATATTAAAACTAATAATAAAAAGAAGATTTATGTTAAGGAATAAATTTTCTTTTTTTAATATATAATTTAGTATGAAAATATTTAATAAATTAGATAGATATTTGAATGAATATGAATATAAAATTATTTATTATAATAATAAGCTTAATATAAGTAATTATATAGAAATATTAGACTTTACTCCTAATGTAGTGAAAATTAAACATAAACAAGGAATTAGTTTAATAAAAGGAAATAACTTAGTTGTATCAAAAATGCTTGATAATGAAGTGTTAATTGAAGGTAAAATAATATCTATAGACATAATATAATTAAAAGGGGATAAAAGTGGAAAATAATTTTTTTAATAAATTAGAAGATATTTTAAAAATAGAAGTAAAAGGAAGAAATGTAGATAATTATATTAAAAAATTAATTAAAGCAAAAATAAATATTATTAAATTAGAAAAAAAGAATTATAAGACTATATATATTTATATAAAATATGAAGATTATTTAAAAATAAAGAAAATGAAAACTATATATGAAATTAATTTAGTAGAAAAACTAGGAGGTTTTCGTTTTAAACATTTTATTAAAAAAAATATAATTATGTTTATATTTATTTTAATATCTATTTTATTTTTATATATGTTATCTAATTTTATATTTAGTATTAATGTTATTCATAGTAATAAAGATTTAAGGAATTTAGTTTATCAAGAACTAAATTATCATGGAATAAAGAAATTTAGTTTAAAAAAAGATTATAGTGAATTAGAAGAAATAGAAAATAAAATATTACAAGATAATAAAGATAAAATAGAATGGATAGAAATAATACCAAGTGGAACAAAGTATATTGTAAGATTAGAAGAGAGAATTTTAAATAAAGAAAATAAAGATATAAGTTATCAAAATATTGTAGCTAGTAAAAGTGCTATTTTAACAGAAATTAATGCTATAAAAGGAGAAAAAGTAAAAAATGCAAATGATTATGTTACTAAAGGAGATATAGTTATAAGTGGTAATATACAAAAACCTGATAATAATAATATTTTAATTCATGCAACAGGCAGTATTTATGGAGAAGTATGGTATACCGTAGAAGTAGAATATCCTTATATTTATAAAGAAGAGAAGTTAAGTGGAAAAAGTAAGAAAGTATTAGTGATAAATTTTTTTAATCATCGATTTTCTTTATTTGATTTTAATAAATTTAATAGTTTTCAAACAGATAAAAAAGTTCTTCTAAATAATAACTTTCTACCGATTAATCTAACTTTAGAAAAACAATATGAACTATATATAAAAGAAGATTTTTATACTGTAGAACAAGCTATTAATAAGGCTATTGAACTAGCAGAAGATAAATTAGTAAATAATAATAAGAAGATAAAAGAAATAAAACAAGTAAGTATTTTAAATAAAAATATTTATTCTTCTAAAGTTAGTCTTAAATTATTTATAAGTGTTATTGAAGATATAACTAAAATAGAAAACATAGAAAAATAATTTAAAATTTATTGTAACTATTTATTAAATATGATATACTATTTATATAAATAGATGGAGGAATAAAATGGGAAACGAAAAATTAATAACATTAGTAAATGGTCGCGAAGATTTTAGTGAAGTAGAACTTCTTTGTGCATTTGAACTTGATGAATTTAATAGTAAATACATTATATATACAAGAGGAGAAAAAGATAAAGATGGACATACTATTATTTATTCTGGTAAATTATTAATAGAAAACGGCAAACAATATTTAATTAACATCGATGAGGGTGAAGAATGGGAACAAGTAAAAGATGTAATGCGTCAAATGGCAAAATACAGCTTCAATGGTGATAAGAATGAATGATAATATTGTAGGTATAAAGAAAGTAGATGTTTTTAATGACATTGTTTCTAGATTAGAAGATAGTAAAAAAGCTCGTGTTAGTGATGATGTAGTTACAGGTATGAGAAATTATTATAGTACTAAAAGTGAATACCGTTCTCGTGTTAATGCCCTTTATGAAAAATTAAAAGGAATAAAACCAATAGATAGTGAAATTAATAATGTTATTTACTTATCAGATTTTATGGAACGTGGCATTGCCATTAAATCTTCGCTTAATGCCTTTAGACAAATATGGGTAGAATATAGATTGATTTATAATGAAAACACTTATAAAAAAGAAAATAATGAGAGTGTAGTTAAAGTAGAAGAGAAAAAAGAAGCAGATAATTTAGATGATAATTATAAAAGATTATATACTAAAGTTGTTAATTTAAGTAAATATATTGAAGATTTTAATCGTAAAAAAATAGATATAAATAGACAAATAGCTAATTTAGAAGATAAAAGAAGAAAATTAAGTATAGAAGTAGATAGATTGGAAAATGCTAAACGTGAATTTGAAAGATATAAAATAGAAGAACAACAAAAAATAGATAAAATGAAAAATGAAGTAAATACAAAAGTATTAAGTTTACAAAACTTAATAGATAATTTAGATAATATATTAGATAAAGTTAGTTAGGAAGTGATTAGATGGATAATAAAGAACAAATAATGAAAGATTATCAAGATACAAATGATACAAAAGTAAGTAATGATAAACCAAAAAAGAAGAAAAAATTTAATATCTGGGCTTTTTTATTAATAATATGTATTTTGTTAATAATTGGTGTTTTTGTTTTCTTCTTTGTATTTGCTTTAAAACCTAAAAATATTTTAGTAAATGGAACATCTAAAATGATAAATACAATATATAAAGTAATAGAACCTATGAATGTAGAATATAATTATCCAGATAACTTTAGTATAAATAACAATACTAAAATATCCTACAGTGGAACTAATGAAACATATACAACTTTACTAGAAAATGCTCAATTAAATACTAATCTTATGTATGATGGACAAGCTAAAAAAATGTATTTAGATCTAGATTCTAATATAAGCGATTCGATTATAAATATAGATTATTATATAAATGATTTAGAACAATATTTCTTCTTTGAAGAAGTAACAGATAATTTTGTTAGATTAGAAGATTTAACCAACAGTGTATTTCTAAATTCTATGATAACTTTTCAAGATTTAGTTAGATATTATAATATTGCATCTACTATAATAAGTAATAATATAAATGAAGCATGGGTAGATAGAGATATTGCTATTTCTCTAGATCCTACTGCAACTGTTAAATTAACATTAAGTAAAAATAATTATTATAAGATACTAAATGAGATTAAAAATGAACTACTTAATGAAAGTAAAATCTTACAATTAATTAGTAATTACTATGGAGAAGAGTATACTAAAAACTTAAGAGAACTAGAAATAAAAAATGAATCTGAAGATGTAGCAGATTATCTAACAGTACTTGTAGAACAATCAATAATAAAAGATAATTTAAAGAAAGTAGAAATAACTCAAAAAGAAACTAATGTAACTACTAAATTTGTATTTACAAATAATGATGGTAATATAGTTATGAATACATATGAAAACGATGAAATAATTAATGAAGCTAAATTAAAAGTAGATGGTAAAAACTTTGATTTACAAATAACTTCAGAAACTACAAATCCAATTACAATAAAGGGAA
>CALVVX010000030.1 GCA_944364015.1 uncultured Bacilli bacterium
TTTCTCAAGACGCACTAATAATATAACAAATATGTCTTTTGATGTCAACACTTTTTTCACTTTTTTTTATTTTTTTTCGCTTTTCTTTATTTTATTTTCTTATACTTTTTTATTTTTTTAATTTTTGATTACTTTTATTTGTTTTTATTATGATATTTTTATTTCACTTTTTAATAATTTATAAACTTTTTTATTATTTCGTTTTTATAATACATTTTCATACTGTTTTTTTTACATCATGCTCTTTTCACGCTATTTACACTATATTTTGTGTTATTTTTTCATGACACTTTTTTATTATTTTTTTAATTCTATACTTAATTTTTATACTTCATTTTAATTTATGCAAAATATAAAAAAAAATACTATTGAAACTATATTTTTTTAATTTATATTCTTTTATTAATTAGTACTTTTACTAATTTCATTTTTATTTGAAATATTTTTTTTAGAATACACAATTTTTTTATAGGTTTCATAATATCTTTCAATATCATCTTTTCTAAAAGGACTAATTTTTGCTCTAGCCATTTCTATTAAATTTCCTAACTCATATCGCAAAATAAAATCCAATCTATTAGAATAATGCATTTGCTTTTTGTGATACTTGTATTCCATTCTATCTAATATCTTAAAACTTCCATTCGGAAAAACCCTCAAATCCAAATCATAATCAATATATTTAATTACATTCTCATCAATTAAATATGGAGTAGCAATATTACAATAATAATATATTCCGTATTCTTTTAATTGTCCTATTATATTAAACCATCTATCTTTGAAAAAAAACATAATCGCCGGCTCTTTAGTTTTCCACACTTTTCCATCACTATCTACTACAGTAGTTTTATTATTTCCAAACACAACATAATCTTCTTTTATATCTAAAACAACTGCTTCATCCCACTGCCTATGTAACTTACCGTTATGTTTATAGCAATGTATCTCCAATTTTTGTCCTATTTTTAAATCGTCCATAACATTCCTCTTTTCTACCACTTTATACATTGATACTCATTTAAGTGCTTTATTTTTTTACAAAAAGACTCCCATTAACTTTTTCTTTGTAGCTTAAAAGTTATTTAAACAAAAACTTGCTTTTGGTTTTTTATATTATACACTAATTTTCTTTTTTAAACAATTATAATTTACATATTATTTTATAAATGTTATAATGTTGATTAGATAAGCGGTGATAATATGATAAATTATTTCAAAAAAGGACTTGTAAAAGTTGGTGAATTTGTTTATAATTCTTTAAAATATTTTTTTATCGGTATTTTTCTTATTATAACTACTTTACCACGCTTTATTATAGTTTCTATTCAATGCATTTTTAGTAAAAAGAAACGGCAAGAAGTCAAAGAAAAAAATAAAAAAACTAAACGTCCTATAATACCAAAAATCTTACTACTTTGCTCTTTAACCGTATATTTTATGTGTGTATATATTTTCTTTCGTTGGTCTGTTCAAACACTTAAAATTGAAAGTTTAAATAATGATATCATAGAGTTTAGTGATTTAGTGGAACAAGAAGACAATAACGCCTTAGCTACCATGACTCCTAGTGATGGCGATACAATAGATGGTAACAGTGGCACAACTTATGTTCCTAGCAATAGTTCTGGTTATAGTAATATTTCTTATCTAAATGTTGACTTTTCTAATTTATTAGAACAAAACAGCGATACTGTCGGATGGATAAAAGTAGAAGGAACTAAAGTTAACTATTCCATAGTTCAAGCTGAAAACAACGATTTTTATTTAAACCACGACTTTTATAAAAACTCTAACAGTGCTGGGTGGATTTTCGCTGACTGGCGCGGAAGCCTAAAAGACTTTAGAAGAAACACTGTAATATATGGTCATAATATGAATAATAAAACTATGTTTGGCTCACTTCCATCTACTCTATTTAGCTCAAGTTGGCAAAACAACCCTAATAATCATTTTATCAAACTATCAACACCTTATGCTAATAGTGTTTGGAAAATATTTTCAGTCTATGTTACAGAACCACGAGTAGACTACTTAAGAACTGTATTTACCGATTCAGAATACAAAAGCTTCATCAACGACATTCAATCAAGAAGTGTGTTTAACTTTAATACCGATGTTAGTATCAATGATTATATTATTACTTTATCAACATGCGATGACACTGGTAGAAAAAGAATGGTTACTCATGCTAAAATGATAAAATATCAACCACGCTAGGTTGATTTTTTTATATATAATTGATTTTGCCATATAATTATTTTTTCTATAAAATAATATAACAAACTAACAACTATCAAAGCTATTACTTGATAATTATTAATATTTATCTCACACAATATTATAGTAAAAAGTCCTATTAAAACACCTATTAAATTTCTCCCATATTTTGTAGGATTAATTTTATTATTATCATTTATTATAAAAAGAGTAAACATTACATAAACTGGACTCAAAATACTTAACACATCCAAATAATCATTACTAACAAACGAATTTATTAACAAATATATAAATATTGTAACAAAATATGAAATATTTATTTTGTAATCTATTATATATAGAAATATTAATGTTATTAAATATGCAATTAACAACCCTATTTCTACTTTATTTACAAATAAACAAGCAGTTGTTATATTTACTTGAAAAACTAATAAAACTATAAATGTAAATACTATTAATGACACATTTGTTTTTTTATTCAGCACCTTATATAAAATATAAGATATAATACTTATCATCACCAATTTCATTAATGGTATATTATAAGGAATTATTAACACATTTATCAATGAATAGTATATATAATAATCCTTTATTAAAATTTTTTCTTCGCTCTTTGTTATATTTTTTATTATTTTTTCTATTACTAAATATATAGTTAAACTTATTATAAATATTATCATATTAGCTTTATAATTAATTACAAAATACATAACAAGTGGTAATATAGCAAACGTAGTTAATGTTATTATATTTTTACTATTATTTTTAGCTTTCAAATAATTACCTAAACGATATTTATAATTCATTTTTTACCCTTTCTTTTGCTATTTTTATATGCTCTAACAATTCTATTTTAGAAGGACAAACAAAAGAACATAAACCACATTCAATACACTTGTTTATCGATAATTGTTTTAATTTTTTTAAATTATTTATATATTTTATATAATAAAGAGGTATTAATCCAATTGGACATATTTCATGACATTTACCACATTTAATACACTTTGAAACTTTTTCAAAATCATTTTTTATAAATATTATATTATTTATATCTTCTGTTATTATTATGTTATCTGTCTTAAAACTTATTCCATTTATGCAACTATTTATTATTAACAAATAATTTTGATCTATATCTTTATATATATCAAATTTTATTAATAAATCCTTTAATAAAGTTCCTAACTTTACTTTTATATTCAAATTATGTTTTGGCGTTATTATATTTATAATTTTAGTAATTATTGGCTTTTTATATTTTAATTCTAAATATGTATTATATATATCTTTTATGGAAATACTATTTTTATATGTAAGTGTTGTTAACTTAATATTTGGATAAGTTCCTATATAGTTATTTATATACTTTTTATCTTTATCTTTTAACATAATATATGATTGCTTTATATTATTTTTCTCCATTATATAATCAATAGTTTCTAAAAGCTCTTGAGCATAATTTTTAATAAGTGTGCTACTATTAGTTATAAATGGTTCCAAATCATAAGCATTAATAATTAAATATTTTAATTTAGTTGTTGATAATTCATATTTCTTTTGATATTTTATTATCTCTTTATAATTATTTAAAACAACTAAATATAATTGTTTTTGATTTTTAGTATCTATTAAATAAATAGTTTTTATAATTTTTCCACTTATTGGAAAATAATTTATATTTGTATTATTTTTAACCTTTTCTAATTTATATATATTAGTATTTAGTTTATAATCATTAAATTTAACTGGAACATATAAATATTTAGGATCCAAATACTCTAAAATCGCTTGTTCTTTTATCATTGTATCACCGCATCAATTATAACTTTTTTTTTACAATTTTATACAATTATTTCAATTTCGTATAAATATATTTCCTAAGTGCATAATAATAGTGGGTGATGAAAATGGCAAAGAAATCAAATAAGAAAAAAATCAACTCAAACAATAGTTGTAAGAATTGTCAAGAAAAAACTAACTTAAAATGTAATGAAAACGTTAATAATGCTAATGGCAATTCTAATATGAACATGAATGCTGATGAAAATAACATGATGTAAAAAGAGCTTATCCAAATAGGATAAGTTCTTTTTAAAAATTATTTATAACAAGCACTAATTTAATTATTACAAAAATCACTAAAGAAATTACTAATGCTTTAAATATTTTTTTATCTTCATTTTTAGTTTTATATAAATAAAAGATAATTATTCCGAGGAATATTATTGGTACTATTCCTGTATGATCAAAAAAGTATACTATACCAAGAATAATATATAATAAGTACATATATATATTAGTTTCAGGATTTTCTTTTCTACTTTTAATAAGAATATTTATACTTATTATTATCAGTGCAATTATAAATATTTTATTAACAATATCTATAATATTATATATTGTTATTTGCATTTCATTTACATTCATTCCACTACCTAAAGTAGCACTTTCTCTAAAAAGTTCATAAAAAATTGTAGGAATTAATTCCATTATTGATGAAATTACCACAAATAATAGTGTAAACATCATAACTTTTTTTACACCATTAGTTACTATTTTACTATCTTTTGTAGTATTAGATGAATTATTTTGTTCAAATGTTGGCATATTAAAAGAAGGATATTTATTAGTTGTATTTGTCTGTTCTTTAACTTTTTGCTCAACATTACTTGTTTGATTATGAATTATATTTTCTTCTTTTTTTTGCTCCGTATTATTTTGATTATGAATTATGTCTTTACTTTCTTCTTTTTTTTGCTCCGTATTATTTTGATTATGAATTATGTCTTTACTTTCTTCTTTTTTATTATTTGGATATGGTTCAAATTTAAAATTATTAAATATATTAGAAGTATTATTTTTATTCTCGTTCATTTGTCCTCCTTACTCTGTTAATTATACTATATTAATAATAAATTTACAATCACTATAGCGCTTATTAATGCAATTAAATCTGCAATTAAACCAACTTTTAGAGCATATTTGATTTTTTTTATACCTATTGAAGAAAAATAAATGCTTAATATATAAATTGTCGTATCTGTACTTCCTTGTATTACTGATGCTAAATAGCCAATATAACTATTTGTCCCGTATGTTTTTAACAACTCATTCATTACTATTAATGAAGAAGAACCTGATATTGGCTTTAACATTGCAAGTGGTAATATTTCGCAAGGAAAATGCAACACATCTAATATTGGCTTTAATATTGATGTAAAATCTAATATAAAATTACTTTTTAATAATATATTTATTGCTAATAACATTGCTAAAATTGTAGGAAAAATTTGTATAGTCATTTCTATTCCTTCTTTTGCTCCTTCAATAAATGTATTTAATAAATCAACTTTTTTATATATAGCATAACTTATAATTATTAATATTATTATTGGTAATATAATATTAGATATATTCATCTTTTCTTCTTTCTAGATAGAAAAATAATCTATCTATTATTAATGATAAAATCGTTGCTATTACACTTGTTAATATACTTGCTAATACTATATCAGTAGGATTATTCGCACCATTTAACAATCTAAAACTAATTACTGTAGTAGGAATTATAGTAATACAACAAGTATTTATTACTAAAAAAGTTATCATACTTCTACTAGCGCTATCTTTATTGGAATTTAACTCTTGTAAACTTTTCATAGTCTTCAAACCAAACGGAGTTGCAGCATTACCTAATCCTAACATATTCATAAGAATATTTGATGATATTAAACCAATAGCCTCATGATCTTTTGGTATTTCTTTAAAAATTAAAGATATTAAAGGACTCATTTTTTTAGAAAATATATTTAATAATCCACTTTCCTTTGCAATATTCATTATTCCTAACCAAAGACACATTATTGGTAACATACTTAATATCATCTCAATGCTACTACTTGCAGAATTTATAATTTCGCTATTTACTAAATCTATCTTACCATTTAATAAACTATATAAAATTCCCACTATTACAAAAAATGCCCATATATAATTTACCAAAATTTAATCATCTCCAAAATTCGTTGAAAAATATTTTTGTGTTCTTTTATCTTTTCTTTTGTTTCTATATATATATCTACACTATTTATATAATTATTATCTATATATATTTCACATATACCCACTATGTCATCATTCTTATAATCCTTTATTTTTTCTAGCTTTATTTTAGTATTGACCTTTTTAGCTTCATCTTTAGTTAAAGCCATATAAAAATCTTGTTTTATTATAAGCTTATCCTTATAATATTCTTCTTTTACTTCAAAATCTTTTTTATCTAACACTTTATATATATCATACTTATCTTTTGCCTTTTTATACAAATCAATATGAGTATTCCAATCATCCTCATCTTTTAAAGTTACTACAATTAATTTTAAATTATTTATATCAGCACTACTAACTAAAGTCCTACCTGCTTTTTTTGTATAACCTGTCTTACCTCCTGTTATGTAATTATACTTTAATAATTTGTTTTTGTTATACCAAATATAAGTTTTATAATTAGTCTTAACTTTGTATTTAGTAGTACTTACTATTTTTCTATACTCTTCATATTCCATTGCATATTTTGTTAATAATGCCATATCATATGCAGTTGAATAGTTTCCTTTATCATTTTCATCTAAACCACTACTATTAGTAAAAATTGTATTTTTCATTCCTATTTCTTTAGCCTTTTGATTCATTTTTTTTACGAATTCTTCCTCACTATTAGAAACAAAAGTAGCTATCATAACAGCAGCATCATTCCCACTTCTAAGCATTAATCCATATAATAAATCTCTTAAAGTTATTTCTTCTCCAACTTGAATATATATACCACTTCCATATGCTTTTAATATAGACTCATCTATTACTACTATCTCATCTAATCTATTTGACTCTATTGCAAGAACACAAGTCATAATTTTAGTAATAGAAGCAATTAATCGTGGATTATTATAATCTTTACCTTCTAGTATTCTTCCACTTGACATATCCATTAGTATATATTCATTAGCACTATTAGTACTAGCATTTGCATTTGGGATAAAAATAATAAAAAATAATATTAACACTAATAACTTTTTCATATATTCACCTATTTATATATATGTTTTTATATAAAAAAAAGAAGTTGACACTCTATATATTATTTATTAATTCATAAATAACAAAATAGTCATCTTCATATATTATTTTATAATTCATATTTTTAGTATAATTATATAAAATATCATTTTTACTAGCTATTACATGAGTTATTTCATATTTATCAAAAATATTTTGATAATTACTAGACATATATTCTTTTAATATATCTTCTTTTTTATTAAACTCTTTAGTATATAAATCTGCACGTGAATCTATAAAAACTTTAATATCATTTAACAATAAATAACTACCATAATTATATTCATTAAATATTCTTATATTTTTATAATCAAGATTTTCTTTAATATATTCTGTTGCTTTAATTGGATAAACTTTATGATTAACAAATTCTTTATCTTTATTAATATAAATACTTATACACAATAATGATATTAATATTATACTAATTAATATTATACCTAATTTGCTACATATATATTTAATTGTATATTTATCTATATTTATTTTATGTTTATTAAAAGTATTATCCACTAATGAAGATATTATTGGTAATATAAATATAGTGTATAAAGACATATGTCTAACAGATGTATAAGCCATTATTGTTAAGCCTAATATCAAGAATAAATTGTGTAACTTTATCTTACCTAAAATTATTAAATTTATTATAATTATACTAAATATAGTCAAACTTATTTTCCCTAAAATACTTGGTGGTAAATGTTCTTCTATATAACTTTGACTACTTCCTTGCATTGTATTTAATAAATAAGTAAAAGGCGTATCTTTTATTGGTGTTAAAAATCCCGCTAGTAAGCTTATAAACATTATAATTACTAATTTTTTAACATTATCATTTTTCTTTATTTCTATATTTAAAAATTTATTTTTTTTAGTTATTTTTGCTATTATATACTCTACAATAAAAGGAATATATATAATAAAATAAAATGGCCAAACTGCAACATGAATATTACATAATATTAATGATAAAAGAAACAATCCTATTAAGTATTTTCCTTTAGAATTTTTTAAATAATTTGTTATAAAAATATATTCTAATATAAATACTATATAACTTACTAACTGTGCTCTTGTAGCAATATATGAACTTAACATTATAATACTCAATATTGTAAATATTAAACTTACAAATTTTGAATTATTATTTTTATAATTAAAATAAAATATTAGTAAAGTTAAAACAATAAAAAAGATTATATTAGATATATATAGTAATAAATAACCCCCTATATTATAAATTAGATATATTACTACATCATATAACCAATGAGGATAAGTATATGTTAAATTATGAAATGAGAAATGATCTAACATATCAATACCATTATTTATTATATATTGACCTATTTTTATTGTATAAAACGTATCGTTTTGAAAAGTTATTGGACTTAAAATTATACACAATATAATAATTGTAATTAAACTTATTAATATATATTTTTTATTTTTCATTTTTTACTTCCTATTCATCTTTAAATATTTTTGTTATTAATGGCTTTAAAAATTCTATTATAATAAATGAAATTATATTTACTAGTATTACAAATATTAATTGTGATATTGTTATAGTTGTTAATCCAAATATTTGACCAATTGGACTAAAGAATACAAGTAATTGAATTATAAATAAGAAAATTATTCCTAAATTTAAGTATTTATTACTAAATAAACCTCTTTTGTATATTGGTTCTTTTAAACTACGACAATTATAAGCAAAAACAAATTCATTTATTATGATACTAAGCAGCGCTAATGTTTGAGCAATTAAGTTTCCTAATGGTAAAAAACAAAAATAAACAAATAAACTTATTAGTGATTCTAATATTACTGATATTATTACAAAAGCACTAAAATAATGAGTAAATATTTTCTTATTTAATCCATTTGGCTTTCTTTTCATTACATCCTTTGATGCGCCTTCAAAAGCTAGAGTAATTGATGGTATTGTGTCTGCGACTAAATCTATATATAATACATGTATTGCTGATATTATTGAATTTCCTGTTAGCATACCAAAAATTATTATACATATTTCTGTAAAATTACTTGATAAATTATATAAAATATTAGTAATTACATTATCATATATTCTTCTTCCTTCTGATACTGCAGTAGTTATGGTATCAAAACTATCTTCTAATAATATTATATCTGATACATCTTTAGTAACATCTGTGCCACTTTTCCCCATTCCTATTCCGACATTTGCTAACTTAATCGCAGGAGCATCATTTACACCATCTCCTGTCATCGCAACTACTTTGCCCATTTTTTGGATTGCTTTTACTATTTGTAATTTATTATTAGGAGTTACTCTTGCAAAAACAGAGTATTTTTTTATATATTTTTTTAGTTGCTTTTCATCTAACTCATCTAATTCACTTGCATTAATACATTCTTCTATATTTTTACATATTCCTACTTCTTTAGCAATAGAATAAGCTGTTTCTAAATTATCTCCTGTTAACATTATTGGTCTTATATTAGCACTTTTACATATATCAATTGATTGTTTTATATTCTTCCTAACAGGATCTTTTAACCCTACTAATCCAACAATTATTAAATCATTTTCTTCCTCAAAATAATCTTTTTTATTTACTATCTTTCGATCTATTTCTTTATACGCTAATGCTAATACTTTTAAAGCATCTTTTGACATTGATTCTTCAATTGATTTATATTTTTCTATTTCTTTAGAAGTTAATTTTACAATTTTATTATTTATAAGAGCTTTCTTACTTCTTTTTAAAATTTCTTCAAAACTACCTTTAGTATAAATTATATCTTTTTTATCTATTTCATAAATATAACTCATCATCTTCCTATTAGAATCAAATGGTAATTCCATAATTTCTTTATATTTTGGAAGTTTTATGTTTTTAGACTTTAAATAATTTTTTAATGCTACATCTACTGAATCTCCATTATAGTTTTTATTTGCATCTAATGTAGCAGTATTACAATAATTCATAATATTTATTAATTCATAATGCTTATTTATATCAGTTATTTCTTGATCAGTAAATATTTTTGTTACTGTCATCTTATTTTCAGTTAAAGTACCAGTTTTATCAGTACAAATTATTTCTGTTGCCCCAAGTGTCTCAATAGCCGCTAAATTTCTTACTATTGATTTTTTCTTTGCCATTTGACTTACCCCTATTGTTAATGTTGCAGTAATGGCAATTGGTAGACATTCTGGTACACTTGCTACTATCATAGAAATACATAACATAACTAAAGTTAGAAAATCATAATTATTTACTATTCCAAATATTAAGACAAATGTTATTAAAATACATGCTACTATTGTTATAAATTTACTTATTTTTTGTACTTTCATTTGTAATGGTGTTATTGGTTCTTCTTTTACATCCATTACTTGTGCAATTTTACCTAATTCTGTATTCATTCCTGTTGCTATTACTATTGCTTCTATTTTACCTGATACTAATACTGTTCCTGAATATATTATGTTATATCTTTCTGTAATTGTTACTTCTTTTGTTATTGTTTTTTCGTTTTTATCAACATTTTGACTTTCTCCAGTTAATATTGATTCATCTACTTTAGCAAAATAACTTTTTACTACTCTAGCATCCGCGGGTATTTTATCTCCAGCTTCTAATATTATATAATCTCCGATTACTAGTTTTTTAGAATCTATTTCTATATATTTACCATTTCTTTTTACTGTTATATAATTAGTAGTATAATTTTTTAACTTCCCTATTGCATCCTCGGCTTTAGACTCTTGTAAAAATCCCATTATACAATTTATTAGTGTTGTTGTTAATATTACTATTGGTTCTAAATAATCACTATTAGTTGCTATTGAATATATTAGTGATAAAAATCCAACAATTAAAAGAAGAATTATCATTATATTTTTAAATTGTGATAAAAATATTTGAAGTTTTGTTCTTTTATTTTTTTCTACTAAAACATTTTTACCATAATGATTTAACAATTTAGTAACAGTTTTATTATCTAATCCATCTTCTGTTGTATTTAGTTTTTCATATATTTCTTTTATTGACATTTTATATGCATTATTCACTATATCACTCTTTCTATATAAAATAATTATATCACATAAAAAAATTTTTTATAATAAAAATAATGGATTATCCATTATTTTCATTTAAAAAGTCTTTAATTACTAAATAATATTTTATTCCTGATATTACCGCTAGGACAGCTGATACTATTAGTAAGAAATCAGATATTCTAAGTCCTATTAATTCAAATGGTATATTATAAAATAGTGTCATAGCTAAACCTATTGTTAAAATTATTTTTTCTGCTAAATCTAGGGTGTTTTTATAACTTTTATTATAACAACTTATTACAAATTTCATTCTATCTACTATTAAATCTCTTACAATTATAACTAATGCTATTATTGGACTTATCATACCATTTACCGATAGGATTATTAGGATGCTATTTATTAGTAATAAGCCTGCTACTTCATCAAACATATTACTAAATATTGTAACTGTTTTTTCTTTTTTGGCAATATAATTATCATACATATCTAATAAAGCTACAATTATAAATATTATACCTGATATTATATATCTTATATCAATTACTATATTATTATATAAATAAGTAGCTACATTTATTCCCATTTGATAGAAAGGAAAAATCAGTAGCAATACTATTATTATTGATAATAGTATTCTAATACTTGTAACTTTACTAGCTTTACTCATCACACTACCTCCTTATTGCATAAGTTATATTATCACTATTAAAATCATTACCATGAATATTACTTAATATTATATATCCTAGTATTATGATTACTACTATTACTATTAAACATATTATGTATTTTGGTATTTTTTTATGATTAGTATTAGTTGTATATGGTGATGATATTTTATTAGGTTTTTCTTTGCTTTCTTTTTCCTTTTTAGCCTTTTCGATTGCCTCTAATGGTATTTTAGAAGTTAAGTCAAATAAAAATTCATTAAATTCATCTACTATTTTTTCAGAATCTAATCCTAAATATTTAGCATAATCTCTGATAAAATATTTTAATAGAACTTTATCTTTAAAAGAATCTGCTTCTCCATTTTCAACACTTATTATTTGACTTGGACGCATCTTTAAATCTTCTGCAGCTTCTTCAATGGAGACACCATTTTCTTCCCTTTTTTCTTTTAGTTTTTGTCCTATTTCTTTCATAATTTCCTCATTTCTACAATAATAACTAAATTTGCTTAATTTGATTTTTATCTGAAAGTTTATTTATCATTTTACCTCGATATGAAAGTATCCTTTAAAGATCTTGGCCTTGTGAACACCCGTGCGATGTTCGCCAAGGCAGTCAAG
>CALVVX010000031.1 GCA_944364015.1 uncultured Bacilli bacterium
TTTTAAATATGTCTTTAACTATTTTATCTTCTAGTGAATGAAAAGTAATAACCGCGATTATTCCATCTTTATTAAGTAAAGATATTGCTTGTTCTAAAGCATCTTTTAATACTTCTAATTCATTATTAACTTCAATTCTAATAGCTTGAAATACTCTTCTTGCAGGATGTGTATCTCTTTTAGCTTTAAATGGAATGGCACTTTTTATTACTTCTACTAATTCTAAAGTAGTATTAATTGGTCTATTTTTAACTATTTTAGATGCTATATTATAAGCATATTTTTCTTCTGAATATTTTCTAAATATATCACACAAAGTATTAGCATCATAATTATTTACTACATAATGAGCATCTAATTTTTGATTTTGATCCATTCTCATATCAAGTCTTGCATCATTATGAAAACTAAATCCTCTATTGGGATTATCTAGTTGAACTGAAGATACTCCTAGATCAAATATTATGCCATCAATTTTGTTTATATTGTATTTATTTAATTCTTCTTTTAATTTAGAAAAATTAGCTTTAATTATTGTAATTCTATTATCATCTTTAAATTTATCTTTACAATAATTGATGGCATAATCATCTTGATCAAAAGCAAATAATTTTCCCTTTTTTAACTTTTTTAAAATTTCACCACTATGTCCCCCATAACCCAAGGTAGCATCAACATAAATTCCATCTTCTTTGATATTTAGACTATTGATAGTCTCTTCTAATAATACACTTTTATGCATAATCATCCTCAAATAAGTTTTCTGCAATTTCATCTAATTTATCTTTAGTAAGATCCATTAGTGTATTTAATTTCTCAAGTGCCCAAATTTCTAAGCGATCATCAACCCCAATTATAACACACTCTTTTATTATAGATGCATGTTCTACTAATGAAGCATTTAATGTTATTCTACCTTGTTTATCAAATTCGCAGAGACTAGCACTAGATAAGAAGAATCTTTTAAAAGTTCTAGCGTCTTTTTTAGTAAAAGAAAGGGCTTTTAATTTATTAATTATTTTTTCCCATGATTCCATGGAATAAACATATAAACAACCATCTAAACCTTTAGTAATAATAAATTTATTACCTATTTCTTCTCTAAATTTAGATGGAATTATCAATCTTTTTTTCTCATCAAGATTATGATAATATTCCCCGATTAACATACAATCCCCCACTTTCTTCCACTATATGCCACTCTACGCTAATATTTTATAACTTTTAATGTTATTTGTAAATAGATAAGCAGTTATTTGACAAAAAAAGACGTAAAAAAAGAACTACTTTTTAGTAATTCTTACTTTTATCTTTGTAGTTTTTGGTGTATAGGATGCTCTTAAATCTTCTCCTACTACAATTACTTCTACTTCATGATCCCCTTCTGCATAGCCTTTTAAGTCTACTGTTGCTTTTATTTGTTCACCATCTATTGTTTCTAATACACCACTAGTTCCTTTTACTACTACTGTTGTTTTACTTGAATCTTCTCCAATAGCAACAGCTTTGTAGTTACTATCTAAATTAATGGTTTCTATTGGTATTTCCGTTATTTCTTTGGTTGTCTCATTATCTAGTGTAATATCTACAACTGCTTTATCTACTGATATATCTCTTACTCCTTGTGGTTTTTGAATTGTTACATTATATTTTTTATTTTCTGATAAACCAGTTACATCTATTTCTATTGGTACATATTGTAATTGTTCAATTACATCTTCTTCTCCATATACCCTAACTTTACTTACATCACTTACCATTGAACTAATTGCTTTTCCAAATTCTACATTACCTTTTGGTATTATTTTAATTGGCAATTCTTTACTTGGAGATACAATACTAATTGTAGCACTTACTTTATTTGGAACCATCTCTACATCTACAACTTGACCATCTTTATCATATGCTACTAATTTTACATCATCTAATGTAGTTACTCCTGCTTTTGGATCTATTATATTATCTACATCCACTAATGCTTTTACATTAGATACTTTTTCTAATACATGCTCTGCACCTTTTATTATTATTTCTTGTTTATCTATTGTTACATCTTGTATTGCTAATTTAGAATCTAGATGGTCTTGATTTATTAAATCTACATCTACTGTTACTTGTTTTGATGCTTTTTGATATATAATTACTGTTATAGTAGAAGGATCTAATTTATAATTAACTGAATCTATTGGACTTTCATAATTTAGACTAACTTTATGTGTTCCTTCTTTATAATTAGTTAAATCTACTGATACAGTACCTGTAGATAATTGTTTAGCTAAATATAAATCAACTGTTCTACCTATTATAGTAACATCAACAGTATCAGGTAATCCTTCTACTACATATGATTCTCTATTATAAGTAGCTTCTACTTTTTGATCATATAATACTTCTGCAGAAGAATCTACTAACATAACTGATTTACTATCTACTAAAAAGAATAAGCCTACCGCTAGTAATAAGGATAAGAATATTAATGTATTTTTTCTTACTAATAATTTTTCTAATCTTCCTGTTTTTTTACTAGTTTTATCTGTAATCAACAAAACAAATTTTGTAATTGGAGTTATTATTCTTTTATCTATCCACCTACCAATTGCACGAATAAATGCACTAATGGTTCTTCCTATATTTTTTATTGTTTTCATTCGTTATCACCACCATCTGTTTCCTCTTCAAATTCATCATCAAGTAATACTTCTTTTTTAGGTTTTAACTCTTCAATTAACATCATTCTAGCATCATCTAATGATAAATTATAGTTAAGAGTACCTCCAATGGCAATAGATATTTTACCTGTTTCTTCTGATACTACTAAAGAAATACAATCAGATTCTTCACTTATACCTAAAGCAGCTCTGTGTCTTGTTCCAAGTCTTTTATTAATTTTACTATTAATACTAATTGGAAAAACAGCACCAGCACTTGTTATTTTATTTCCTTGAATTATTACACCACCATCATGTAATGGATTTCTTGGGAAAAAGATAGAAATTAATAATTCAGAAGAAATATCTGCATATATTTTTTTACTTCTTTCTATGTATTCATTTAAACTAATATCTCTTTCTATTACAATTAAAGCACCAATTCGAGATTTACGTAAATAATCTACTGCATTCATTATTTCATAGACTAACTTTTCTCTTTCATCTAAAGTTAATACTTTATGACGCCCTAATAGTTGTTTTCTTCCAATATGTTCTAATATATTTCTAATTTCAGGTTGAAATATTATAATTAATGCAAGTGGTCCCCACATAATTATATATTCTAATAATAATCCTACAGTTACTAAATTGAAAAAATCACTAATAAGTTTTATTACTATTATAAATAATACTCCTTTAAATAATAAAACCATTTTTACATTATTTTTTAGATTTTTAAGCATAAAATATATTAATAACCATACTAATGATATATCTATTAGTTTTTGTAACATTACTAAAACACTATTAACTGTCATCTTAACACCCTCTTCTAAACTAATAACATTATATCATTTATTTTCAAAAATTAATACCTCTAATTTTATTTTTTAAAAAAAATACACAAAATAAATTCATGTATTTTATTCTTGTTCAAAGAAATTAAAGATTTCTCCTAATAAAGTTTCCTTTTTTCTTTTTGGCTCATAATCATATTGTTCTTCTTTTTTTATTACTTTATCTAATTCTCCTTTATCAAGCCATACACCATGACAATTAGGGCAATAATCTATTTCCACATCATTTCTATCTACTAATAATAAATCTACATTTTTGCATTTTGGACATTTCATTATATCCCTTCCTTTCATATTTAGAATATCATATAAAATTATTTTTAGCAATAATTATTTGACACTTTATTTGACAAGAAGAATAATTGTATAATCGATAATTAAATAGCTTTTTTTCCTATTAAATGATATAATTATAAAGAAAGCGTGATATTATGAGAAAAAAATGGTATAAACTTGATAATGTTGGTAAATTTTATTCTTCTATTGCGGATAAAAAAGCACAAGGTGTATTTAGATTTTCTGCTAGTTTATTAGATGATATAGATGAGACAATATTACAACAAGCATTTGATGAGACTATTAATATTTTTCCTAATTTTAATGTTAATTTAAAAAAAGGAATATTTTGGTATTATTTAGATGAGACTAATAAAAAATATCGAGTTAGTAAAGAAAATATGCCTATTTGTTTTAATTTATATAAATCAAGTAATTCTTTTTTATATCGAGTATCTTATTATAAAAATAGAATAAATTTTGAATCTTGTCATATTATTACAGATGGTCGTGGTAGTATTGAATTTTTTAAATATTTAATTAGCAGTTATATTAAAATTAGATATAACTTAAATATTTCTGTTTTAAGTAATTCTTATATTGAAAAAGAAGAAGATAGTTTTTTAAAATATTATAAAAAGATTAAAACTAAAAACAAAATTAAGAATATAAATAATATTTATACTTATAAGGCTAGAAAACTAAAAAATAAAACTAGTTTTTTAGAAATGCACTTACCTTTAGATAAAGTATTAAATAAAACACATGAATATAATACTACTTTATCGGCTTTAATTATAGCAATACTTATATATTCTATTAAGGATACTATGAGTGAAGAAGAATTAAATAAATATATTAAAATAGATGTTCCTGTTGATTTAAGACAATATTTTAAATCTGCTTCTTCTAAAAACTATTTTGGTCTTACTTCAGTTATTTATAAATTTAGTAGTAGAAATGATACTTTAGAAGATATTATTAAACAAGTAAGTGAACAACTTAAAAATAATTTAACTAAAGATAAACTAATTATTAGAGTTAATCAAATGGTTGCATTTGAGAAAAATATTTTTTGTCGTTTTAGTCCTATTTTTATTAAAAATATAGTTTTAAAAGTTATTAATAATTTTACTTCTATGATGAATAGTAGTTGTGTTTCAAATTTAGGTATTATTTCTTTTGATAAAGAAATTGAAAAATATATTAATAATATTAACGTTTTAACTTCTACTACTTGTTTTCAATTTACTTTATGTTCTTTTAAAAATGATTTATCTATTGGTATTTCTTCTAAATATAAATATAATGATGTTATAAAAAACTTTTGTAATTATTTTTCTAATTTAGATATGGATGTTTTAATTAATGTAAGTGAGGTGGAATAGCTTTTGAGAATGTGTAATAGATGTAAGATTAAATTTAATACTACAAGTGATATTTGCCCTCTTTGTCAAAACAAATTACAAGCAGGTAAAATAGATAGTGTTTTTCCCACTAATGTTAGATATAAGACTCACTTTATAATTTTAAAGTTTTTGCTTTTTATCTCTTTAGTAGTAGCAATAACTGCAGGATCAATTGAATTTTATATTACTAATAATCTATATTATTCTTTATTTATAAGTGGAGGGTTAATTACTAATTATATTTTTCTATATTTTATTTTGAAAAACAAAGAAAATGTTTTAAGTTTTTTTGGTAAATGTGGTGTTGTATTAATAACTTTAGCTTTAGTTTGGTATATTATAACTAAAAGTACTATTATTACTAATTTTATTATTCCTTCTATTTGTATTTTTGAACTTCTTTTTAATTTAATTACTTTTATTGTTTTAAAGAAAAATTATGTTGTTAATTATTTTAATTTAATTATTTTAAATATATTAATATTAATTATTCCTCTAATATTAATATTACTTCATTGTACTACTTTTAATTTATTATCTTATATATGTTTTATAATGGATTTAATTATTTTAATTGGATTAATTATCTTTTATTTTGATGAAATAAAAGATGAATTAAATAAATTATTTAATTTATAGGAAGGAGAAAAAGATGGATAGAAAAATTGAACCATATTCAGTGTGGAAACATTTTAAAGGAGGTATTTCAGTTGTTATTGCAGTAGCAGTTCATAGTGAGACTGGTGAGGAGTTTGTTATATATAGATGCACTTGTAATAATAAGGATGCTATTTATGCTAGAAATATTGATATGTTTTTATCAGAAGTAGATCATAAGAAATATCCAGATGTTAAACAAAAATATCGTTTTGAGAAAATAAATTAAAAGAGCTTAATGCTCTTTTTATAAAAATACCCTACTTAATACAAATAACACTATTATTGCAATTAATACTATTATTGTAATTACTACTATTTTCTTTCCTTGTTCATCCATATTTATCCTCCTAACTTTAATATAATTTTAACAGATTTACATTAAATTGTCTATATATACTTAATTTTACAAAACTTATGTTATAATTAATTTAAGGAGGCGTAATATATGAAATTACCTACTGATAAAAAAGAAAGAGAAACGGTTTTAAAATATATATATGATTATGCTACTAATGTTAATTGGGATAGTGATAAATTAGAAGAATTAGCTAAAAATCTTAATACTACCTTAATTGATATAAAATCTTGTACTACTAAATATGTTCGTGAGTTTTTAGATAATGATGCTTATAAGAATCATATGGTAATGATGAGTGGAATTAGAAAGAAAGAAAAAGAACATAGATCTCCTACTTTAAAGGTTATTAATCCTATTTTATTAAAAGAAGGTATATCTACTTATAAACTTTGGGAAAATGATCGTGATAAAGAGATTATTTTAAAATACATTTATAATTACGCTCAAGAAAATATATATGATGATAACAAATTAGAAATACTTGCTAAATCTCTTGGTATTTCTGTTAATGATGTTAAATTTTATGCTAAAAGATATGCTCTAGATTATTTAGATTATACTGAAACTGAATATTCTAATAAAATTACTGAATATGGTATATCTCGTAGTAAGTTAAAAGCAAGTGAAAGATCTAATATTGCTAAAATATATAATTTGTTATTAAATGCAAAAAATCTTGATGAAATTATTAATATTGTTGATAAATCTAATACAAGTTTAAATAGACTTAAATATGGAATTGCAGATTTTGTTAATTCTTATAAAAACGGCGATGAAAAGATTAAATTAATATTAGAAGATAAATTAAATTCTTATTCTCTTTATTTAAACAAGAAAAAAGAAAGTGATAAAAATATAAAATTAGAAAAAGACAAACAAGATACTCTACCTATTGCACTAAAAACTATAAATGCTTTTATTAATAGTGATACAACTATTGATAGATTTTGTAAGCAAAATAATATTAATATTTCTACTTTTCATAAATATGTTAATTTAGTTAAAGAAAAAAATCATGATGTTGCTAATTTATATCAACAAAAGATTGATCAATATAAAAAAGATAGATATCTTTACATTCTAAATTTTATTAAAAATTTAGTTAAATGTTTAAAAGAAGGTATTATTTATAATGATAAAAAAAGAGATTATGATATTATTGATTATTATATGAGTACTAATATTAATCTAGAAGATATTTTAGATATTGCTAAAGGTAATGTTAGTAATAAAGATTATAATATACTTAGACGATTCGTTAATGATAATATTAAAGCTTCTAAAACAAGACCTAATGATATTAAACAAATAATGGATCAAAAAGTTATTACTAGTTATAAGACTGATACTAAAGGTAATATAATTGAAGGTAGTGAGGTTGTTTTTAGTAATGATGAGAAACAAAAGATTATTGATTTTTTAAATAATAATAATATTCCTGTTAATTTAAAAACTTATAGTTTAATGTATAAAAGATATAAAGATAATTTAGTTGTTATTAATAAAAAGAAATAGTTATTCTTCTATTTCTTTTTTGATTGTGTTTATATATTCTACTTTAAATAATTTATCATAAAACATAGTTTTATTTTTTAATAATATTATTATATTGCTTATATAAAAGATTATTAAAAATGCTATATATACTAGATAAATAATTAAACTTATTGTTGATGTTATATTTATTTTATTTGTTATAAATATTAATATTAATAAAATGTTAATTGGAATGATAAAGTAATATAGATATATAAATAAAGTTCTTAAAAATAGTTTTATTATTTTAAATTTAGGAAAGCTTAATCTTACGTTTAAAAAACCACTCATTATTGTTTTTCCATTAAATATTGTTGGTATTATTACATAATATATTATAAATATTATTAAAAATGTGTGTTTAAAGTTAGTAAATAAAGTTAATATTGTTGCTATAAATAAGTAGATAAAATTATCAAATATAAATATTGTTAATCTTCTAAAGCCTGATACTATTTTTGCATCTTCAATTGAGTCTTCGTCTATTTCATCTCTTGTTGGTAAAAAGTTATCTACAATTCCCATGATAAAATAGCCTATTACTCCTCCTAGGGTATTGGTTATTAAATCATCTACATCAAATAATCTATATGCTCGAGGATAAATTCCATATAAGCCACTTAATTGTGTTAGTTCAAAAAATAAAGATAAGAGGAAACTAAAGAAAAATACTTTTTTTAAATTAAATTTATAATAATATCTTAAATACATTCCAAAAGGAATAGTCATTAATACATTAAATAGCATTGTGTACACTACTGGAGCTGTTATAGTAGGAATATAACTAGAGAGATCATTTATTTTGAAACTAGTATTATTAATTATATCATTTATAAAAGAAAATGGTATTAATTGAGTTGTTTTTCCTGTCATATTACTTACTTGTTCAATTGATGGAAGTGGTAATATTACTAAAAAATAAATAGATATTAAATATAAAATAAAAGAATAAATAATTAATACTCTAAATTTATTAATTGATCCATATTTATGATATTGATGTAAGATAAATGGAATAGTGATTATAAATGCAATGATAGGAAATACTGTAACTGCAGTTGTTATTGCTTCTATGTATGTCATACTTCTTCCTCCTTGTATATGTAATCATTATTATAACATACTTATATATGTTATACAAATATAAAGCTAGGTTATATTTATTAAAAAAATGAGAAGTTTTCTCATCTTTTTTTACTAAATACTTTGTCCATTAATCATTATACAATCATTATTATCTGTTATAGCAAACAATGCCCAAGAACTACCTGCGTTTTCTTTAGATGAATTGGAAATAAATATTTTTTTAACATCAGATACATTTTCAACTTTTGTAACATTATAGTTATTCTCCTCTACATTTTTAATTTTATAATAATAAACATCTCCATTATCTGTAAGTAAATATAATAATTGTTCAGTTTCTACTGAAGGAACACTAAAGTGTATAATATCAATAACACCACTTATGTTTAATTTAGTATTAGTCTCTTCTGTCTCACTGTGTCTTATGATATTTACGTTTCCAGATAAATCTAAAGTAGCTTCATATTCATCATATCCAAAATCAATTTTTTCAACTATATTTGTATTTTCTGATATATCACTAAAATTTGGATATTCAGATAGTGTTTTAACATTTAGCTCTTCTACGTTATAAAAGTATTTTTGTGTAGTATTTTCTACAGTAGTATTGTTATCATCAATATTATCAGTAATATTTTCACTAGGTTTGTTATTTTCATTATTTGGTTGGTTAGATTTAAAGCTAATTGTTTCTGTTGCAAATAAAATACATAATACTAATAATATAACAATTATTATGATAAGTAGTACTATAACTTTCTTATTACTTTTTTCTTTTTCCATTTTTATATCCTCCCTACTTTAGTAAAGTATATCATTATTTAATGTATATATAAATATATTTAATAATATTTTACTAATTGTTGACATTAGAATCATTATCATGTTTATAATAATTTATAACCAACGATTCAACTTTACCATCTTCTAATAAATAATATACATTGTGATAAGTAATATCAATATTCATCTCATTGTCTCTAGAATAAGAAAAGCCATATCCTAAAAAGTCAGTTACTTTACTGTCTGTTACTTTTTCTATATATAATTTTTCTTTATCAAAATCATATTGACAAACTAAAAATGATAAATAAATCCTGTATAATTCATTATTTTCATTAATATAATATAATTTTGTATTGCAAACTTCCATATACGTGTGCAAGTACATATATTTAGCATTAACATTTGATAAAACTAACTCTTTATCTTCACTTGTAAATATTATATTTCCATTATCTATTTTAATATCGATTTTTTTTCTACTTCCATCTCCAGAATTACTTGCTATTATTGATGCTGTAGTTTGATTAGCGTATTTAAAATTATTTTCATTAGTTGTATTTTGATTATTATCATCAATATTATCAGCAATATTTTCACTAGGTTTGTTATTTTCATTATTTGGTTGGTTAGATTTAAAGCTAATTGTTTCTGTTGCAAATAAAATACATAATACTAATAATATAACAATTATTATGATAAGTAGTACTATAACTTTCTTATTACTTTTTTCTTTTTCCATTTTTATATCCTCCCTACTTTAGTAAAGTATATCATTATTTAATGTATATATAAATATATTTAATAATATTTTACTAATCGTTGACATTATTTGGATTTATTACTAGTTTTTTAATATGATTTATTATTTTATAAAAAAAAATCGAACTAAAATGTTCAAATATATTTCATATGGAACGTTTACTAAAAGGGGTACACACACCTTAGGAAAAGTTCATTCATATTTGATGTATTAATTATATCGTAAGTCTTTAAATTAACCAATCATTTTTGAATGCCATTCTTTTAAAAAGTGATACACCATCTTCATCATTAGTTTTGGTAATTACATTTGCTTCTTTTTTTTAATTGGCTTGTAGAATTACCCATTGCAACTCCTATTTTTGCAATTTTAATCATTGATATGTCATTATTATCATTTCCAATAGCAATAATATTCGAATCGGGAATATTTAAATATTCAGCCAAATGTTTTAATGCATTTCCTTTAGAAACGTTTTCATTAATAATACTAAACCTAACTTCTTTTTTATTTACATTTGAAGTATCAACAACATTCAAATGATACTTATTTTTAACAATACAATATTTATAAGCAGTTTTTTAATCTTATGTTTTTTACAGGGACAAGACCAGGCGAAGCTATGGCATTAAAGTTTAGTGATTTAAAAGGAGATTATATTTATATTACTAAAACTATTAGTGAACATGGAAACAGAGAAATTGGCACTCCTAAAACTCGCTCTTCAATTCGCAAGATAAAAATTGATAAGTTTTTAAAAAATGATTTATTAAATTTAAAAAATTATTATGAAAAATTGTATAATAAATCCAATATCGATTATTTTATATTTGGTGGCGTAAAACCTTTGTCTCCTACTACTATTAATCGTTATAAAATTAAAGTTTGTGTGAAAGCTAAATTAAGGCCTATAATGTTACATCAATTTAGACATAGTCATGCTACTTTGCTTCTTCATAATGGAATAATAATTAACGAGATATCTCGAAGATTAGGGCATAGTGATGTATCCACAACATTTAATATATATACTCATACAGATTTAACGCAAGAAAAAAGAGTCTCTACCACTCTTAATTCTTTGAGATTTAATCTCTTCAATACAATAAAGTATAACTTTGAACAAGTTATATATATTACAACACGCAAATAAACACGTTATAACCATATGGAGCAATAACAAAGGTTATTTGAAACTCTCAAAGTAAAATTAGTAAATAACTAATTACTACATATATAATACCATAAATTTTAATATTTAGAAATAATTTAAATTAACTTTAACAAAATATATTAATTTAATGATATAATATATCTAACTGATAAATAGTAATTTGTGAGGAGGGCTTAAAAATGTTAATTATAGGAACAGTTATAAGTATAATAGCAATCCTATTGATAATATTTCCAAAATTATTTTTAAATTTAAAATCTCCAGATACTACTTTTTTACAAATGAAAGGGCTTCATAATAATAAAAAAGTAATTTTGGCAGTGAGAGTATGGGAAATCATTTTTCTAATAATTGGAATATCTTTAATAATAATATCAATTATATAACTTATAATTTATAGTTTATTAGAAGAATACTAATTTGAAAGGGAGATAGTTATGAAAAAAATATTTGAAAAGCACGAAACTTTATTTTGTATATTATTAATAGTATTCTATATAATTGTAAATTCGTATTGCATACAAAATTTTGGAATAGAAGATTATAGAAGTTCAATTATAAATACAATATTTTCGTTAGTGTTAATTTTTGTGATAATAAAACTGAAAAGAGTTTCTTATTATGGACTAACAAAAGTAAGAAATTTAAAAAGATATTTATATTTTATACCATTATTATTGAT
>CALVVX010000032.1 GCA_944364015.1 uncultured Bacilli bacterium
TAAAAACTTTTTTGTAGTTTGCCATGAAGAAAGTGAAAATGTTTTTCATAATTATGTTATAATTAATCCTAAAATGTTATCACATTCTGAAGAATTAATTTATTCAGGGGTTGGAGAAGGATGTTTAAGTGTTAATCGTGAAGTTGAAGGAATTGTTCCAAGATATGCACGAGCAACTTTTGTAGGATTTGATGAAGAAGGTAATCCTATTAAAATTAGAGCACGTGAAGAATTATCAATAGTTTTTCAACATGAATTTGATCATTTGAATGGAATTTTATTTTTTGATCACATTGATCCTAAAAATCCATTTAAAGATGCTGATATAATGAGAGAAATATAACAGGCAAAAGCCTGTTATTTTATCTTGCAATTGTTCCTACTACTCTACCCAAATTAAATGATATTATAATTAATGTATTAAAAACTGGAAGCAAAATAAGTAAACATATAATTTTTAAAATATTAATTAATCTATCTTTTCTATTGAACATGCTGTATTTGAATAAATCCTCCTAATTGAGCTACCTAATGCTCTTCCTAAATCAAAAATTGTTGTTAAAAATTTAGCAGCATACTGCATAGCAGAACCACTTATTGTCCCACCATTTACTTCCATAAGTTGCATATCATTTAGTCTATTCATTACTACCACTACTTTCTATATTACATTCATTTGGATTTAAAAACCCATCTATTATACCAATTACAAAACTTATCCCTATTGAAATTCCTGCTATTATACCTGCTGTTGCTGTAATACTTCCTCCTTTTACTTTCTGCATACTTATATCATTTATTAATTCCATTTTATCCTCCATTCTTAATATAATCTTCTAAATATTTTAATATTATTTTACTATCTTTTTTTATTTTTATTTTTAATATTAAATTATTTACTAAATATTTTTTTTCTAAATTTGTTTTCAAATAAATAATATTATAATTTTTCATGTTATCAGATATATATAATTCATTACCAATTTTATAAATTTCATAATAATAACTTTTATTATCAATACTCATTATATTATTATTAGTTATATATTTTATGTTATTTTTATCTGTTTCTAAAACTAAAACATAATTATTATCAACTTCTTTTACTATTCCATTTAGTGTTATATAAGTATAATAATTCATATTTAAAATAATTAATGTTACACAAGTAATTAAAACAAATATAAATAATATTATTTTATAGACAATAGAAATTTCTTTTCTTAAAAATATTTCTGCTTCAATTGAATTCATCATAATTATCTTTTTCTTTCTTTAGATAAGCATCTAATTTTCCTTTTTTTATTTTAATTACTTTATCATATAAATCCATATTATCTATTCTATGTGAAACTATTACTATTGTCTTTTGTAATTCAAATAAAGATTTCAAAATTTTTCTTTCTAAATTAACATCTATTTGATTTAATCCTTCATCTATTAACAATAAATTTGCATCATTAACTAACATTCTTGCTAAAATAATTCTTTGTCTTTGTCCTCCACTTAAATTATGAGCATTTTCTTCTAGTAAAGTGTCATAGCCTAAAAATAAGTTATCTACTACTTCATCTACTTTAGTTATTTTGCATATTTCTAAAAATTTATCTTCATCTATTTTACGATTTAAAATAATATTATTCCTAATTGTATCTGTATATAGTATTTCATTTTGAGATATATAATTTATATTATTTTTTATTGTTTTATGTGAAATATCACAAATATCTACATCATTTATATAAATCATATTTCTCTTTACCTCATAATATTTCATCAATAGCTTTAAAAGGCTACTTTTTCCACTTCCTGATGGACCCATTATAAGTACTTTATCATTATTATTTAATTTTAATGTAATATCATTTATTATATTTGTATTGTTATTTATACTAAATATTAAGTTATTTAGTTTAATATTTCCATTAATTATTAGGTTATCTTCTTTTTCTATATCTATTGATTTTGCAATAAAAAGACTATTTACTCTTTTTATGGAATTAATAAAATATTGATAATCTTTATTAATATCTATTATACTTTTAATTGGCTCAAAGAAATATACTAATAATGTATTAAATGTAATGAAATCTGATAATAATAATTTATTATTTATTATTTGTTTAGTACCAATATACATAATTAATACAATACATAATGTATAAATAATTTCTTTAATAAAACTTTCTAATATTATTGTTTTATTATAAATTGTAGTATCATTTATATTACTAATAGCTAGTTTTTCTAGTTTATTATTCATAATATTTTCTATTCCTATTCCTTTAATTGTCTCAAAACTAGAAATACTTTCTGTTAGAAAATTATTTAATTTTGCATTATTTATTTGTATTTTCTTGGTATATTTTTTTAATATTGGTCTAATAATTAATAATAAAATTATATATAGTACTATACTTATAATCAATACTTTAAATAAGATAGGACTAATATTATATAAAATAATAGAACCAATAATTAATACTAAACTATCTAGTAAGATATTTACTGTTAATTTATTAATAGTATTTTTTACTTGGTTTAAATCTCCTATTCTAGCTATTATATCTCCTGTTGTATGATTATAAAAATAGTTGTAAGGAAGTAATAATATTTTCATAAAAGCATTAGTTAATAGTGAAAAATCTATTTTTTCATTTATATATACTAATACATAATTTCTAAATAAATTACTAATATTTTTAATAATTATTATACTAGTAAAAATAATGGTTATTAATAACAAATTATTAGCACTACCTTCAATTACTTTATCAATTGTAACTTTCATATAATAACTATATATGCACGCTGTTACTGTATAGATTATTGATACAAATAATACTGCTATATACAAGTTTTTATTTTTTATAATTACTTGTATAATAATGTTATTAATAATATTTTTTTCTTTATAAGTAACTAATGAATTATATGGTTCAAAAATCATTATAAATCCTGACCATCTTTTAATAAATTCATCTATAAGCATGTATTTTGCTCCAATTGAGGGATCCATTATTTCTAGCTTATCATCATATTTTTTATATACTACTATAAAATGAGGCATGTTATTGATGTAAATTTGACAAATAGAAGGCGAATTTAATTTTAAAAAAGTATCAATTTTATCAAGATGATAAGCTTTAGCATTTAAACCTAATTTTTTGGCAGCTTCTTTTATTCCATAAAAGTTACAACCATCTTTAGTAGTGTTTGTAAGTTCAATTATCTTATCAATTGGAGCATTTCCTCCGTAATAGCGAAGAATAGATAGTAAACTTGCACTACCACAGTCTTTTGCGTTTTGTTGTAAGATAATTAACTTTTTTTTCAATCTTATTACCTCCTCATAATAATTATTCGAAAAAAAAAGCTAATTACTTTTAAAAAATAAAAAAAATAGTGTTAAACTATTTAATTAGTTGGTGTTTCATCTGTAACATTTGCTACTAAATTGAAACTATATTCTTGATTTTGCATTGTGTTTGGATTACTCATATTACCATCTATCCATAAATATAAAGTAAAATTTCTAGTATTACTAGTAAGTAATTGATGTTGGGTTATTTTTAATATATCATTTTCTTGAGCATTTGCAAAATTACCTTCACTAATAATTTGATCGTTTTCTGTTAGAGTGTATTTAAAAGATTCTTGTTTTAAATTATTTGGAAGTTGTGTTAGATGTAGATCTAAATCTGCATATAAGTTTGTGTTACAACTTTGCGATATTTCTATATTAGTTATATAACCTTTTTCTTTATTTGATGTAGGAACTAATATATTATTACCAGTTGTAGTAGCAGAATATGTGATACATTCACTACTGGCTCCACTTGTAGAAAAGTTTACTCCTATTTCTTCTTCTTCACTTGTTTTCCATGAGAACCATGAATAGGTACTACTTACAACTGCTACTATGATTATTAATACTATTATTATTGGTCCTATTTTATTTTTCATTTTAATCACCTATTTTAAGTATATATTAAATTTTAATTATTTGCAACATTATTTTATATACTATACACATGTATATCCACCATCTACTGGTAAAATTACTCCTGTTACATAACTTGCTTCACTGCTACCTAAAAAGATTGCAGCAGCATTTAATTCTCCTTCTTTTCCATATCTACCTAGTGGTACTGTATTTTTCATATATTTTGTAAAAGAATCTGTAATTAGAGTATCATGAGTTAATTCTGTATCAAAATATCCTGGACATATTGCATTACATGTAATATTATATTTTGCAACTTCTGCTGCTACTGCTCTAGTGAAGTTTATTACACCCCCTTTACTGGTGTGATATGCTATGGTATCCATTGCCATATTACCTACCATTCCATACATTGATGCTATGTTTATTATTCTTCCATAGTTGTTTTTTTTCATTATTTTTCCAAAGGCACGTGTTACATAAAACAAACTTGTCATATCTGTTTTTATAGTAAAATCCCAATCTTCATTACTCATATCAAGAACTCCAGCATTTTTTGCACTACCTGCACAATTTACTAAGACATCTACTTTTCCATATTTTTCTTCTACTTGTTTTGCACATTTATCTACACTATCTGGAACTGTTACATCACAATATATTGGTGTTACTTCTACATTTAGTTTTCTTATTTCATTGGCAACTTCTTCTAATTTTTCTACTCTTCTAGCAGTTATTACTATAGTTGCTTTTTGTTTAGCAAATCCTAAAGCCATTTGACGTCCTAATCCTGATGAAGCTCCAGATACTACTACTACTTTATTTTCATAATTAAACATATATTCCTCCTTATTATAAGCAGTTCATAATAGCATTATAAATACTTTTATAAGTTTCGCTATCATAATGTACTCCATCAGTTATTACATAATTTACTGTACTTACATCACAAAATGATGTATTAGATCCTATTAACGAATTACTAGCGGCGTTTTTTAGAGTACTATTAAACAAATTAATACTTTCATTACTAATATCCGGACGAACAGCATTATCGACTTTTCCAACAGATACTATTACTAATTTAGCACTTGGATAAGCATTTGTTATTTCTTGGAATGCTGTTATATAATCTTTTGCTAAAGCTGTTACTCCATTTGCATCTTTATTTCCTAAATCATTTACACCTAAATTTATAACAACATTAGCATTGCTGTGGGTTGATAAATTTTCTTTTATACTTGGTATTCCAGTAGATTTTAGCCAATATATTCCTTTACCATTTTCCGCGATACATTTTGCGTTATCACCAACACTAACAGAACTACACATTCCAACTGTTCTAGAGTCTCCAACAAACATAGTATAATTATTGTTAGTTGGTGTTCCAGGTGAAATATTACTACCTGTACCAGATTCTTCTTCATCATCTTTTAGATTACCTAAACCTGATGGTGGTTCATTTGCTGCTGCTTGGTCTTTCCAATTTTGTATAGCTTCTTCATCTAATCCTTGATCCGCTCCTGCTTCTTCTATTTCACGATATTCTTTTATTTTTTCTAATGTTGCATTATTCCAACAAATAGATACACTTTCTTTAGTACTATCGTCTATATTTTCATATGCTATATTCATAGCTAAATTAATAATAGTAGGCACAAAAAAAGCTGCTATACAATATATTATTCTTCTAATTGCTCTATTTCTATTAGTTATCATTACGTCTTCTTTATTTGCAATAACATTTTTAAATAAATCAATACTTACTAAAACTATTAGTATTATTGGTAGTATAATAAATACAACATCTATAAAGATTTTAACAACGTATATAATAGTTAGAGTACCTGAATCTGTACAAGGATTAGTATCTAAAAATAACAATAATTTATCCATTTAATCACATCCATATCTATTATTAGTATATCAAATTGGCTTAATTTTTACAATAGTTAAATTATATAAACAAAAAAAAGATAGCATTTTAGCTATCTATTCAACTATTTCAGATACAACACCTGCTCCAACAGTGTGTCCACCTTCACGAATTGAAAATTTAGTTCCATTTTCAACTGCGATTGGAGCGATTAGTTCAACACTCATTGTAACGTTGTCTCCAGGCATTACCATTTCAGTTCCTTCTGGTAATGTAATTACACCAGTTACATCAGTAGTTCTAAAATAGAATTGTGGTCTGTAGTTTGAGAAGAATGGAGTATGTCTTCCTCCTTCTTCTTTAGATAGGATATATACTTCTGCTTTGAATTTTTTGTGTGGATGTACACTTCCTGGTTTAGCAAGAACTTGTCCTCTTTCTACTTCTTCACGAGAAATTCCACGTAATAATACACCTGCATTATCTCCTGCTTCTGCATAATCTAATTGTTTTCTAAACATTTCAATTCCAGTTACTACTGTTTTTTTAGTATCTTTTAATCCAACGATTTCTACTTCATCGTTTAATTTTAATGTTCCTCTTTCTACACGTCCAGTTACTACTGTTCCACGTCCAGTAATTGTAAATACGTCTTCGATTGACATTAAGAATGGTTTATCAGTATCTCTTTCTGGAGTTGGAATCCATTCATCTACTGCATCCATTAATTCTTCGATTGCTTTTACGTATTTTTCGTCTCCTTCTAATGCTTTTAGTGCAGATCCTCTAATTACTGGAGTATTATCTCCATCATATCCGTATTCACTTAATAGTTCACGAATTTCCATTTCTACTAAGTCTAATAATTCTTCATCATCAACCATGTCGCATTTGTTCATGAATACAACCATTCTAGGAACACCAACTTGTCTTGATAATAAGATGTGTTCTCTAGTTTGAGCCATTGGCCCATCTGTTGCTGCAATTACAAGAATTGCTCCATCCATTTGAGCAGCACCTGTAATCATATTTTTTACATAGTCTGCGTGTCCTGGACAGTCAACGTGTGCATAGTGACGGTTTGCTGTTTCATATTCAACGTGTGAAGTATTAATTGTAATACCTCTTTCTCTTTCTTCTGGAGCTTTATCGATGTTTGCATAATCTACAAATTCTGCTCCACCTTTAGATGCTAATACTTTTGTAATAGCTGCAGTTAATGTTGTTTTACCATGGTCAACGTGGCCTATTGTACCAATGTTAACGTGTGGTTTTGAACGATCAAATTTTTGTTTTGCCATATTTTCATTCCTCTCTTTCTTAATTACTCAAATAATATTTTACCAAATTTTTGGAATATTGCAATAGTTTTAATTTAATTTACACCATTTTTCTTGATTATTTCTTCTGCAATTGATTTTGGAGTTTCTTCATAGTGGTCTAATTCCATTGAAAATGTTCCACGTCCTTGTGTGTTTGAACGTAAACTAGTTGCATATCCAAACATTTCTGCTAGTGGTACCATTGCTTCAAATGAGATTGCATTTCCTCTAGCTTCTTGTCCTAGTGGACGTCCACGACGTGATGTAATATCTCCCATTACTGCTCCAGTATATTCTTCTGGTGCTACTACTACTACTTTCATAATTGGTTCTAGTAATACTGGTTTACATTTATTTTTTGCTTCTTTTAATGCTAATGAAGCTGCAATTTTAAATGCCATTTCTGATGAGTCTACATCATGATATGATCCATCAAATAATGTTGCTTTTATATCTACCATTGGATAACCTGCTAGTATACCTGTTTGCATTGCTTCTTGTAGTCCTTTATCTATTACACTTATATATTCTCTAGGTACTACACCACCAACGATATTATCAACAAATTCATATCCTTTATCTTTATTTGGTTCAAATCTAATCCAAACATGTCCGTACTGTCCACGTCCTCCTGATTGTTTAATATGTTTTCCTTCACATTCTGCTGTTTGAGTTATTGTCTCACGATATGCTACTTGTGGAGCTCCGATTGTTGCTTCTACTCCAAATTCACGACGCATTCTATCAATTAAAACATCAAGATGTAATTCTCCCATTCCTGCAATTACTGTTTGACCAGTTTCTCTATCTGTATGCATTTTAAATGTTGGATCTTCTTCTGCTAATTTTTGTAAAGCTAGAGCCATTTTGTCTTGATCTGCTTTTGATTTTGGTTCTACTGCTTGTTGAATAACTGGTTCTGGGAATTCCATTCCTTTCATTATGCATGGCTTTTTCTCATCACATAGTGTATCTGCAGTAGTTGTATTTTTAAGTCCTACTGCTGCTGCTATATCTCCAGCATATACTTCTGTAATTTCTTCTCTATGATTAGCATGCATTTGTAAGATTCTTCCTACTCTTTCTCTTACATTTTTAGTTGAGTTTAATACATATGATCCACTTGTTAATACTCCAGAGTATACTCTAAAGAATGTTAGTTTTCCAACAAATGGGTCTGTCATTATTTTAAATGCTAATGCTGTAAATGGTTCGTTATCTGATGGATGTCTTAATACTTCATTACCATTTGCATCTGTACATTCTAATGATTCTACATCTAGTGGTGATGGTAAGTAGTCAATTACTGCATCAAGCAATAATTTTATTCCCATATTTCCTAATGCTGTTCCACACATTACTGGGAAAAATTCTGCTTTTAAAACTCCTTTTCTGATAGCTTTTTTAAGTAATTCTACACTTATTTGTTCACCATCTAAATATTTCATCATTAATTCTTCATCAAAATCACTAGCAGCTTCAATTAATATGTTACGATATTCTTCTGCTTGGGCTTGCATATCTTCTGGTATTGGTATTTCTTTATAATCTTCTTCTTGTTTACCATCAAATTGATATGCTTTCATTGTAACTAAATCTATTACTCCATTAAATGTATCTTCTGCTCCAATTGGAAGTTCAATGGCAGCACTATTTGCTCCTAGTCTGTCTTTAGTACTTTGTAGACTCATAAAGAAGTCTGCTCCCATTTTATCCATTTTATTTGCAAAAATTATTCTTGGTACTTTATAATCATTTGCTTGACGCCATACTGTTTCACTTTGTGGTTCTACTCCCGCTTGAACGTCAATTAATAATACAGCACCATCTAATACTCTTAAACTACGTTGTACTTCAATAGTAAAATCAACGTGTCCTGGAGTATCTATAATATTAAATCTATGATCTTTCCAAAATGCTGTAGTAGCTGCACTTGTTATTGTAATTCCACGTTCTTGCTCTTGTTCCATCCAGTCCATTTGACTAGCACCATCATGAGTTTCTCCAATTTTGTGGATTTTCCCAGTATGGTATAAAATACGTTCTGTACAAGTTGTTTTACCAGCATCTATATGTGCCATTATTCCAATATTACGAGTTTTTTCTAATGATATTTTACGAGCCATATTTTATTTTCCTTTCCTACCATCTATAATGAGCAAATGCTTTATTAGCCTCTGCCATTTTGTGAGTATCTTCACGTTTTTTTACAGATGCTCCTGTACCATTTGAAGCATCAATAATTTCATTGGCTAAATTTTCTGCCATTGAATGACCGTTTCTTAGTCTTGCATATTGGGTTAACCAACGAAAGGCTAAAGCTTGCGCACGATCTTGTTTTACTTCTACAGGAACTTGATAGTTTGCTCCTCCTACACGACGAGATTTAACTTCTAGTGCAGGACGAATATTTTCCATTGCTTTATTAAATACTTCCATTGAATCTTGTCCTGTTTTATTTTTTATTATATCAAATGCATTGTAAACAATCTTTTGAGCTGTTCCTTTTTTACCATCACGCATTATTTGATTTATTAGTTTTGTTACTACTTTTGAATTATATATTGCATCAGGTAAAACATCTCTTTTTACTGCACGTCTTTTACGCATTTTATCCCTCCTTACTTATTTATTTTTTAGGTCTTTTTGCTCCATATTTTGAACGAGCTTGCATTCTGTTTTGTACTCCAGCAGTGTCTTTTGTTCCACGAATTATGTGATAACGTACACCAATTAAATCTTTTACACGACCTCCTCTTATTAGTACTACACTGTGTTCTTGTAA
The DNA here is from genome assembly GCA_944364015.1 of uncultured Bacilli bacterium. Classification (GTDB taxonomy): domain Bacteria; phylum Bacillota_I; class Bacilli_A; order RF39; family UBA660; genus CALVVX01. The sequence goes on from CALVVX010000032.1 coordinate 9,930, forward strand.
ATTATGTCCAATTCCTGGAATATAACATGTTACTTCCATTCCATTTGATAATCTAACACGAGCATATTTACGTAATGCAGAGTTTGGCTTTTTAGGAGTTAATGTTCCAACACGAGTACATACTCCTCTTTTTTGTGGAGAATTTAATCTAGTTGTTTTCTTTTGAATTGTATTTATTCCAATGTTTAAAGCAGGAGCTTTACTTTTAGTTGTTTTCTTTCCTCTTCCTTTTCTTAATATCTGATTAATTGTAGGCATTATATACCTCCTTTCTTGCACATACCCAGGTGTTTCATATTATCTATAAAAGATAAGTTCTGTACATAACAAAACCTAGGTCTTTTTGACTAATAATAGTCTATCATTTACTTATATCATTGTCAAGATATTTTTTTAAATTAAATATCATTTTACTTAATTTTCTTTTTCTACTTTAATTTTTAATTCTTTTAATTGATTATCATCAACATAATTAGGACACTCACTCATTAAGCAAGATGCTGATGCTGTTTTAGGAAAAGCAATTACATCTTTTATATTTTCTGTATCAGTAAGTAACATTGTTAGTCTATCCAAACCAATTGCTAAGCCACCATGAGGAGGTGTTCCATATTTTAAAGCCTCTACAAAAAATCCAAATTTTTCTTCTATTTGCTCTTCTGTTAATTCTAATGCTTCAAACATTTTATTTTGCATATCTTGATTATGAATACGAATAGAACCTCCTCCTGCTTCATAACCATTAATAACAATATCATAAGCCTTTGAATAGCAATGTTCTTTATCGTTTATAAGTTTATCTATATCACAATCTTTTACACTAGTAAATGGATGATGCATTGCAACATATCTGTTTTCTTCTTCACTATATTCAAAAGATGGAAAATCTACTACCCATAGCATTTTATATACATTATTATCAAGTAAGCCTAAATCTTTTGCTAACTTATTTCTTAAGGCTCCTAAACTTTGTTTAACTATTTTTCTATCATCACATACTATTAAAATAACATCATTATTTTTAATATTTAATTTATCTTTTAATTTATCTAATTCTTCTTTACTAATAATTTTAGAAATACTACCACTTACTTCTTCATTAAATTTCAAAAATGCTAAACCTTTAGCTTTATACTTTTTTACAAAATCAGTTAATTTATCAATTTCTTTTCTACTAAAATAATCATAATTATTATCAACAACTATGCAATTAATAATACCACCATTATTAATTGTATCTTTAAACATAGTTATATTAGTATTAGTAAATATATCAGTAATATCATTAATTTTCATATCAAATCTTAAATCTGGTTTGTCAGAACCATAATAATTAATTGCATCATCATATTTCATTTTCATAAGTGGTAATTTTATATCTATATTTTTTATTTTTTTAAAAACGTAAGCAATTAATCTTTCAGTTAAATCCATTACATCATCTTCATTAACAAAACTCATCTCTAAATCTATTTGACTAAATTCAGGTTGACGATCTGCACGTAAATCTTCATCACGAAAACATTTTGCTATTTGAAAATATTTCTCCATTCCTCCAATCATTAGAAGTTGTTTAAATAATTGTGGTGATTGTGGTAGAGCATAAAATTTTGATGGAAATATTCTTGATGGAACTAAATAATCTCTTGCACCTTCTGGAGTTGATTTACAAAGAATTGGTGTTTCTAATTCAATAAATTTTTCATTATGTAAAAATTCACGAACATAATAAGTTATATTACTTCTAGTAATAAGTCTATCTTTTATTGGATTTCTTCTAATATCTAAATAACGATATTTTAATCTAGTCTCTTCACTTGCACTAGTATCATCACTAATGGTAAAAGGAATATCTAAAGAAGTATTTAAAACTTCTAAATTAGTTACTTCAACTTCAATATCACCAGTTTTTAAATTAGAATTAGGACTTTGTCTTTTAACAATAATTCCCTCTACTCTAATGACATATTCGTTTTTTAAATCATGAGCTATATCATAATACTTACTATTAGGATTAACAACTAATTGAATAATTCCACTTCTATCTCTTAGATCAATAAATATTAATCCTCCTAAATTTCTTTTTCTTAAAACCCATCCATATAGTTCAACTTTTTGATTAACATTACTAATATTAAAATCAATATTATTGTTTTTTTTCATAATATCACGTCCTTGGTATTATTGTATTTCCTTTTTATTAAAAAGTCAATAAACAAATAAAAAAGAAGCTATTTAGCCTCTACAATCAACTTAATAGCAGTCCTTTCATCTCCTTCAATTACAATATCAGT
>CALVVX010000033.1 GCA_944364015.1 uncultured Bacilli bacterium
AAAAATATGCAAGCAAATGGAAATGAATATGGATTAAGTAGTGATACATCTAAAGTAGATTCACATATGTTAAAGAATATGGAATGGGGAGCAGTAGCATACTTAACAAATAGTGATTATGGAAGATGCACAAATGGCAGTTGTACAGAAATAGGAATAAATAATTATTATAGTGGAAGTGGGTCTAGTAGACAGATTAAATCTGGATGTGGAGCAAGCCCAGGAAGTAGTTCTAGTAGTTCATGTAATGCATATAATACCACAACAGGAATGTTAGCAAGTACCACAGGAAACATATATGGAATATATGATATGAGTGGAGGAGCATGGGAATATGTAATGGGAAATATGTCAAGTGGAAGTGGAAGTTATACATATTATGCTCAAAGTGCAGGAAGTAACTTTAGTTATAGTAGTGCAACAGCCAAATACATAGATACATATGCATATGGCACTTCAGATAGAGATCAAACAGCATATAATAGAGCGAGGTTAGGAGATGCAACTGGAGAAGTAATGTTGACAGCAAGTAGTACAGGTGCATGGTATGGGGATTACGCGTTCTTCGTCTACTCGCCTGGCTCGTGGTTCTACCGTGGTGGTCGCTATGACGATGGCTCTATCGCGGGCGTGTTCGGCTTCATCAGGAACGATGGTGGCGCTCTCACTTACAACTCGGCTCGTGCGGCTCTTCTAGCACTGTAAGCAACTACATATAGTAAGGTCTTGTCAAGTCTAGTGTGTAAATTATAACACATTAGATTTTTTATGTATAAGGAAAATGATAGATATATGAATGTTATAAATAACTTTTGTCATTTTTTTATTTTTTTAGTTAATTTTGTAGAATTTATTTAATTATTTTGTTATAATAATGAAAAGAAATGTGGTGTTTTTATGGACAGAAATAAGATTAGAAATTTTAGTATAATTGCACATATTGATCATGGTAAAAGCACTTTAGCTGATAGATTATTGGAATATACAAATACAGTAGATAAGCGTAATATGAAAGATCAACTTTTGGATAATATGGATATTGAAAGAGAAAGAGGTATTACTATTAAGCTTAATACTGTTAGGATTAGTTATAATGGTTATATTTTGAATTTAATTGATACTCCTGGGCATGTTGATTTTACTTATGAAGTGTCTAGAAGTCTTGCATCTTGTGAGGGAGCTATTTTAATTGTAGATGCTGCTCAAGGTATTGAGGCTCAAACTTTAAGTAGTATTTATTTGGCTCTTGATGCTAATTTGGAGATTATTCCTGTTATTAATAAGATTGATTTGCCTAATGCTAATATTCCTCTTCGTATTAGTGAGTTAGAAGATAATTTTGGTTTTAAACGCGATGAGATTATTCTTACTTCTGCTAAAACAGGAGAGGGTATTGATAAATTACTTGATGCTATTGTTAATCGTATACCTGCTCCTAGTGGGAATATTAATGATAAGACTAGGTGTTTGATTTTTGATAGTCATTTTGATAAATATCGTGGTGTTATTGCTTTAGTTAGAGTAGTTGATGGTTGTATAAAAGTTAAAGATAGAATTAAGATGATGGCTACTGGAGCTACTCATGAAGTAGTAGAACTTGGTTATTATGAACCTAATGAGGTTAATGTTGATAAATTAGAAGCTGGTGATGTTGGTTTTGTATGTGGTAGTATTAAGAGCATATTAGACGTTTTAGTGGGAGATACTATTACTTTAGAATCAGATCCTGCCTCTGTTGCTCTTGAGGGTTATAAAAAGATGAAGCCAATGGTCTTTTGTGGTATTTATCCTATTGATTCTTCTAAATATAATAATTTAAAAGAAGCTTTAGAGAAATTAAGATTAAATGATGCTTCTTTGATTTTTGAACCAGAGACTTCTTCTACTTTAGGTTTTGGTTTTAGAACAGGTTTTTTAGGACTTCTTCATATGGATGTAATATCAGAGAGAATTAAAAGAGAATTTAATATAGAAATTATTGCTACTGCTCCTAGTGTTGTTTATAAAATTACTCTTACTAATAATGAAGTAATTATGGTTGATAATCCTAATGAATTTCCTGATAAGGTTAAGATATTAAAAATAGAAGAACCTTATATTAGGACTAATATATTTGTTCCTAGTAGTTATATTGGTAATATTATGGAACTTTGTCAAAATAAACGTGGTACTTATATAGATATGGAATATATTGATAAGACTAGAGTTAATATTCATTATGAAATTCCTTTATCAGAAATTGTATATGATTTTTTTGATAAACTTAAATCTATTACTCGTGGTTATGCTTCTTTTGATTATGAGATAATTGGTTATAAAGTTAGTAATTTAGTTAAGATGGATATTATGTTAAATAAAGAAATTGTAGATGCTTTAAGTGTTATTGTTCATAAAGATTTTGCTTATCATAGAGCAAGAATAATAGTAGATAATTTAAAAGCTATTATTCCAAGACAGATGTTTGAGATACCTATTCAGGCTGTAATTGGTAGTAAAGTTATTGCTAGAAGTGATATTAAGGCTATGCGTAAGAATGTTTTGGCTAAATGTTATGGTGGTGATGTTAGTAGAAAAAGGAAGCTTTTAGATAAACAAAAAGAAGGTAAGAAGAAGATGAAACAAATTGGGCATGTACAAATACCACAGGAGGCTTTTTTAAGTGTTTTATCAGTTGATAATATAGAAAATAGGGAGTAGTGTTATGGATAGTAAAGAGATTAAAATGGGCTTAATTAAAGGCAAGATTGATAATAAAAAATTAGGTAATTTGTTTGATAGTGATTTTAAAGATGCTATACAAGGACTTTTTAATACTATATTTGTATTAATGCGTGATCCTGTTAAAAACGATGATAAGATTAATAATTATTTTGATATTATTTGTAATTTAATTGATAAATTAGATGATAAAAATAAATTAAATTTTATTAATAAAAAATTAGAAGATGTCTTAACTAGAGTAGATCATCATTTAGTTAAGAAAAATACTAAAGAAATTAAGAATTTAGTTATTAAATTAAGAGAAATTGCTAGTTTAATTAGAAGTAAGACTATTAAAAGTACTACTAATGTTATTTTAGAGACTTTAATATTTGAAGATCGTGATTTAGTAAAATTATCTGTTATTTTAGATCGTCAGAAAGATATTTTTAAATCTACTTCTCATAAGAATTTGTTTAGAGATATTTTAACAGAATTTGTATCTTTAGATGAAAATGATGAGTTATCTATTTATTATTTTAAGTTAATTTCTTTGATTTTATCCAGTAATAATCGTAATCATATTTTAGATAATAAGGATGAATATGTAAAAATATTACATAAAAGACGTAAATTTACTAAACCTATTAGTGCTATTATGAATAAGTTTGATAAAAATTATATTGTTTCTACTAAAGAGTTAGAGTTAAGATATGATATGTCATTTTCTTTTCCTAAAAATGTTGAGAAATTATATAGTTATGATAGAATGAAAATAAAGGAACATAATTTTACTCGTTTTCCTTCTGTTACTATTGATGAGGAGGGTAATACTTGTAATGATGATGCAATTTGTTTAATTGATAATCATGATGGAAGTTATATACTTAGAATTGATATTGCATCTGTTCCTGTATTAGTGCCTCATATGTCTTATTTAGATATGGAAGCTTATAAACGAAGTGAGACTATTTATTTATCTGATATGACTATTCCTATTTATCCAGATTATATTTCTTATGATCAAGGATCTTTACTTGAGAATAATGTTCGTCATGTATTAAGTTATATGTTTTTAGTAGATTCTAATTTTGATGTGATAGAAGATAGTTTTAAAGTAGTTAATGCAAAAACTTTGATTTCTAATAATTTAAGTTTTAAACAAGCTAATATTCTAATCAACAGTGGCTATAAAGATTCTTTATCTATAATGTTAAGAAAGCTATCTTATATTGCCTCAAAATTAGATAATAATAAAGTTAATGCTTCTTTAATTGATTCTAATAAGATGATTGAGAAGTTTATGAAATTAATTAGTAAGAATATAAGTAATTATTGTAAGAAAGAAGGTATTCCTTTTAATTATAGAGTTCATCAAAAAATTAATGAAGAGAAAAGACGTGAATTAATTAAACATTATCATGTTAATGAATTAAATAATGAATTGTTAAAGATAATTGAACAGAAAAGTTGTGTTGGTTTTTATAGTAGTGAGCCTACTGTTCATCAGTCTTTAGGTTTAGATGTTTATGCTAAAGTTACATCTCCTCTTCGTAGTTATGCTTCTGGTATTAATGAATATATTATTTATGATTTTATTATTAAAGGTTTATCTGATAATTATACTTATGATAAGTGGAATAAAATATTAAAAGATGCTGTTCCTTATATGAATGAGAGAATTAAGTTAAATAGTTTATTTTCTAGTGAATATGAACAGGTTCGTAAGAAAAATAAAATATTAAGAAGGTGATATTATGAATATGCCTAATATGAAAGAGGCAAGAGTTAGAACTAAAGATAAACATAAGATTATTAAAGATGATTATATTGTTTTAAATAAAAATATTGGTGTAGGTAAGAAATATAATGTTATTACTTATGGCTGTCAGATGAATGTACATGATTCAGAAAATATTAAGGCTATTTTAGAGGATATGGGATATAGTTATGTAGATAGTATTGATGAGGCTGATTTAATTGTTGTTAATACGTGCGCTATTCGTGAAAATGCTCATAATAAAGTTAGTGGTATGTTAGGTAGAATTAAGCATTTAAAACAAACTAAAAAAGATCTTATTACCATCTTTTGTGGTTGTATGGCTCAAGAAGAGGGATATGTTAAAAATTTAGTTGCTAAATATAGATGGATTGATATTATTGTTGGTACTCATAATTTTCATAAAATTCCTATTTATTTAGATAATTTATATAAAACTAAATTAAATCAAGTAGAAGTATATAGTATTGAGGGAGATGTTTATGAAAATATTCCTGTAAAAAGAGATTCTAAATATAAAGCATGGGTTAATATTATGTATGGATGTGATAAATTTTGTAGTTATTGCATAGTTCCATATACTAGAGGTAAGCAAAGAAGTAGAGATTATCATGATATATTAAAAGAAGTTAATGATTTAGTTAATCAAGGTTATTTAGAAGTAACTTTACTAGGACAAAATGTTAATGCATATGGTAAAGATTTAGATATTGATTATGATATGGCTAATTTACTTGAAGATGTTGCAAAGACTAATATTAAAAGAGTTAGATTTATTACTTCTCATCCTTGGGATTTTACTGATAAGATGATTGATGTTATTGCTAAATATGATAATATTATGCCATATATTCATCTACCTCTGCAATCTGGTAGTAATAAAGTACTTAAAGATATGAATCGTCGTTATACTAAAGAAGAATATACTACTTTATTTTATAAAATTAAATCAAAAGTTAAAAATGTTGCAATTTCTACTGATATAATAGTGGGCTTTCCTACAGAAAGTGAAGAAGATTTTTTAGAAACTCTAAATTTAGTTAAAGAGTTAAAATATGATTTAGCTTATACTTTTATTTTTTCTAAAAGAGAAGCTACTAGAGCTTATGATATGAAAGATGATACTTCATTAATAGAGAAAAAAAAGAGATTAGCTCGTTTAAATGAAGTAGTAAATGAAAATGCTTATTTGAATAATTTAGCTTATTTAGATAAGGTAATTGATGTTTTAATTGAAGATGTATCTGATAAAGATGGTTATTTAATGGGATATAGTGATACTATGAAATTAGTTAATGTTAAGGCTGATTTATCTTATTTAGGAAAAATTGTTAAAGTTAGAATAACTAGCATTAAGACTTGGTCTTTAGATGGAGAGGTAGTAGAATGTTAGTAGATGAGTTATTTTGTAGTATTGAAAATTCTGCTTTATATAAAGAATATATAAAGATAGGAGATATTTTAAAAAAAGATCATACTATTTATCTTTTAATACAAGAAATTAAAGATTTACAAAAAGAGGCTAATTATTTAGAAGAAAATAATGATATAAGATATAAAGATGTTGAAAATATTATTGCTGATAAAGTAGAAGAGTTAAATAATAATAAAATATATCAAGAATATTTAGATAAAATGAAAGAGTTTAATAAATTAATAAAATAGAGCATTGCTCTATTTTATTGTATTCATATTTACAAAACTATCTTGCATATTAAATCCTGATTCTAAAGTATTTGGATTATTATTGTTATTATTATTATTTTGTTGTTGTTCTAGAGTTGGTGTTAGATTAGTTTTATTATTATCTAAATTTGGTGTTAAGTTTGTTGCTTTATTTTCTTCTTGTTTATTAGCAAGTGTCATTTTAATTTGGGCTATACTATCATTAATATTATTTTGTTGATTATTATTATTATTATTATTATTAGTATTATTATTAGTATCTATAAAATCATTTGGATTTATTAATTCATTTGGTTTATTATTTATTATTTTTTGACTATCTTTAGCTATATCAATACTATCATCTATATCTACTAGTTTTAATACTTCTTCTAGAGTAGTAAATCCTGCGAGTACTTTATATAATCCATCATTTAATAGAGTAATTACATCTTTAGTATAAACTAGTTTTCTTAATTCATCTTTTCTTACTCCTGCACTTATTGCATCACGAATATCTTGGTTTATTGGTAATACTTCTTGTAAGGCTACACGACCACGATAGCCACGATTACATTGAGGACATCCAGTTGGAGCATATAGTTGATTAACATCTAGATTTAATGCTTTTTTAAATAGTTGTTTTTCATAATTAGTAGTAGGTCTTAATTTTTTACATTTATCACATAATTTTCTAGCAAGGGTTTGAGATATTATTCCTTCTAGGGCACTTGCTAGTAAGTATCTTTCAACATCCATATCTAATAGACGTTCTATTGTATTTAGTGAGTTATTAGTGTGTATTGTAGATAATACTAAATGTCCTGTTATTGATGCTCTTACGGCTATTCTAGCAGTTTCACTATCACGTATTTCTCCAATCATTATAATATTTGGATCTTGTCTTAATATACTACGTAATACTGTAGCAAAATCTAGTCCTATATCACTATTTACTTGTACTTGGTTTATTCCTTTTATATCCATTTCAACGGGATCTTCTACTGTAACTATATTTACTCCTTCTACATTTAGTCTTTGTAAAAAAGAATATACAGTAGTAGATTTACCACTACCAGTGGCACCAGTTACTAAAATTATTCCATTTGGAACACTTATCATTTTTAATACTTTTTTATAATTAGTTTCACTAAAATATAAATATTCAATTCCTTTTAAACTCATTGAATAATCAAGAATACGTATAACTATTTTTTCTCCTTTTTTAGTTGGTAGAGAAGATACACGTAAATCTAGATTATGATTTTTTAATACTGTTTTAATTGCACCATCTTGTGGTAATCTTGTTTCAGTTATATTCATTCCTGATAATAGTTTTATACGAGTTATGATATTTTGTTTTAAATCATTTGGTATTACTGTGAAAGTATCTAATACACCATCTACTCTAATTCTTACTTTTAAATATTCATCAGTAGGATCAAAATGTATATCAGATGCTCCATGTTCAACAGATTCAATAATTATCTCATTAACGGCATCTACTACTGGCATATTAGAAAAGTCAAAATCTTTATACATAATATCAACCTCGTTTTATTCTATATTTATATATATGTATTATACACTATTTATTTAAACTTATCAAGATATTTTTTATGCTTTATTATTAATAATTCGACAAAAAATTTATTAATTTATTTTTATAATTAAATTGGTGATAATATGATAGAAAAAATTAAAATTAAATTAAGAAATGTATTTTTTCCTATATTTTTATCAGTAATAATAGGAAGTATATGTGGTAAAGTTATTTATAATATTTATGAGACTGATTCTGTTATTAATGATAATTTAGTTTATTTAATTCAATCTGGAGCTTATTCTACTTATGATAATATGAGAGCTAATACAATGGGTAGTTATGTTTATTATGAATCTGATGGTTTATATAAGACAATTATTGGTATTACTAAAGATAAAGATAATGTTAATAAGATAAAAGATGCTTATGGTAAAGAAGTAGTTGTTAATAGTTATTATACTAATCAAAATGATTTTATTAATAAGATAGATGAGTATGATGATAAATTAAAAAAAGCATCTAGTAATGAAGAAGTGCAAGAAATAGTATTAGAGTTATTAGATTTATATAAAGATAGTAAAAATATAGAAATATCAAAAGTTAGCTAAAAAGTCTTTTAATTATTCTTATTTTGTGTTATTATTTTAAGTGCAGAAAGAGAGTGGTAATTATGACTATGGAAAAATTAGTTAATTATTGTAAACAATATGGTTTTATATTTCAAGGTAGTGAAATATATGGAGGACTTGCTAATACATGGGATTATGGTCCTTTAGGAAGTAAGCTTAAAAATAATATTAAAGATGCATGGAGAAAAAGATTTATTCAAGAAAGAGTAAATGCTTATGAATTAGACTCTGCTATTTTGATGCATCCTAGAACATGGGAAGCATCTGGTCATGTTGGAGGTTTTTCTGATCCATTAATTGATTGTAAAAATTGTAAAGTAAGACATCGTGCAGATAAATTAATTGATTCTTTTGATGAAAATGCACATGCTGATGGAATGAGTCAAGAAGAGATGGTTAATTATATAAAAGAACATAATGTTCCTTGTCCTAACTGTGGAAAAAGTGATTTTACTGATATTAGAGAGTTTAATTTAATGTTTGAGACTCGTCGTGGAGTAGTAGAAGATGGTAAGAATAAAGTTTATTTAAGACCTGAAAATGCTCAAGGAGAATATGTTAATTTTTTAAATGTACAAAGAACAATGAGAGCAAAACTTCCTTTTAGTATTGGTCAGATTGGTAAGGCTTTTAGAAATGAGATTACTCCTGGTAATTTTACTTTTAGAACTATTGAATTTGAACAAATGGAATATCAAACTTTTTGTAAAGATACAGAAGATAGTAAACTTTATAATTATTTTAAAGATTATGCTAAGAAGTACTTTATGGATTTAGGTCTTGATGAAGATAAATTAAGATTTCACGATCATGAAAAATTAGTTTTTTATGCTAAAGAAGCTTGTGATATTGAATATAAATTCCCATTTGGATGGGGAGAGATTAATGGTACTCATAATCGTACTAATTATGATTTATCTCGTCATCAAGAATATTCTAATGTATCTTTTGAATATTTAGATCCAAATACTCAAGAAAAATTTATTCCTTATGTTATTGAATCTACAGTAGGTTGTGATAGAGCCGTATTAGCGGTTTTAGATAATAGTTATTGTATTGAGACTTTAGATAATAATGATACTAGAGAATATATGAAATTTATTCCTTATCTTGCTCCATATAAACTAGCAGTTTTACCTTTAGTAAAAAAAGTTCATTCTGATAAAGCAATGGAACTTCTAAATATTTTTAATAAACATTTTAGTTGTTTTTATGATGATACTGGTAGTATTGGAAAAAGATATCGTCGTCAAGATGCAATAGGTACTCCTTATTGTTTAACTGTTGATGATAATACTATTAATTCTAATACTGTAACTATTAGAAATAGAGATACTATGGAACAAATTACTATATTAGTAGATGATGTTATTAGTTATATAGAAGATAAGATTAAATTTTAGTAAATTTACTTATTTTCTTTTTTCTCTTGACAACTATTCTTAAAAATAGTATAAATTATAAAGGGAAAGGAAAGTGTTATGAAAAAATTAGTAATAGTAGAGTCTCCTAGTAAGAGTAAGACTATTGAGAAGTATTTAGGTAAAGAATATAAAGTTGTATCTTCTTTAGGACATATTAGGGATTTGTCCACTAGTGGTAAGTATGGTTTTGGAGTAGATATTGATAATAAATTTAAACCTGATTATAAAATTATAAGAGGTAAGAGTAAATTAGTTAAACAATTAAAAAAAGATGTAAAAGATGCTGATTTTGTTTATTTAGCAACAGACCCAGATAGAGAAGGAGAAGCCATTAGTTGGCATTTATATGATACTTTAGGATTAAAAGAAAACTATAAGAGAATAGTTTTTAATGAAATAACTAAAAATGTTATTTTAAATTCTTTTAAACATGCTCGTGATATTGATATGAATTTAGTTAAATCTCAAGAAACTAGAAGAATATTAGATCGAATTATTGGTTTTCGTTTAAGTAAACTTATGCAATCTAAAACTGGTGGTAAATCAGCAGGTAGAGTACAAAGTGTTGCTTTAAAATTAATTGTAGATCGTGAACGTGAAATTAATGCTTTTAATCCAGAAGATTATTATGAAATTGATGCTTATTTTGATTCTTTTTCTGCTAAATTAGATAAATATAAAGATAAAGATATTGAAATTAAAGATGAGAATAGTGCTAAAGATATTTTAGCTAAATTAGATAAAGAATTTATTGTAGAATCTATAGAGAAAAAAGAAAAAAATAAAAAATCTAAATTTCCATTTATTACATCTACTTTACAACAAGAAGCTTCTACTAAATTAGGCTTTACTTCTAAAAAAACAATGATGATAGCACAAAAATTATATGAAGGAGTTACTTTAGAAGATGAGACTGTTGGTTTAATTACTTATATGCGTACTGATTCTACTAGATTAAGTGATGAATTTATTAGTTCTGTTTATGATTATATTACTAAAAACTATTCTAAAGAATATGTAGGTAATGTTAAAGTAAGTAAAAAAGTTGATAATGTACAAGATGCACATGAAGCAATTAGACCTACTTCTATAAATAGAGATCCATCTAGTGTTAAACCTTATTTATCTTTAGATGAATATAAGTTATATCATTTAATTTATACAAGAGCATTAGCTAGTTTAATGAAAGATGCTAAAGTTGAGGCTACTACTATTATCTTGGATAATAATGATTATAAATTTAGAGCAACTGGTCAAATATTGTTATTTGATGGTTATTTAAAAGTATATATTGATTATGAAGATAGTGAAGATAAAATACTTCCTAAAATAGATGAGAAAAGTAAAATTATTTCTAATAATATAGAATATACTAAACATACTACAAAACCTCCAAGTAGGTATACCGAAAGTAAGTTAATTCAAAAAATGGAAGAATTAGGTATAGGAAGACCATCTACTTATGCAAAAACTATTGATACATTAATTGAAAGAGCTTATGTTAATGTAATTGATAAGAAATTTCATCCAACAGAAATTGGTATTGAAACTACTGATAAACTACAAGAGTATTTTAAAGATATAATTAATGTTAAATATACTAAAGAAATGGAAGATGATTTAGATAAAATAGCAGAAGGAGATGAGAGTTCTTATAATTTATTAAATAAATTTTATAATGAATTTGAACCTAAAGTTGAATCTGCTTTTGATAAAATGGAGAAAAAAACTCCAGTTGAAACTGGAGAGAAATGTCCAAAATGTGGAAGTGCTCTTATTGTTAAACAAAGTAGATATGGTAAATTTGTAGCATGTTCTAATTATCCAGAATGCAAATATATTAAAAATAATAATGAACAAGTAATAATAATGGATTGTCCTAATTGTGATGGTAAAATAGTAGAAAAAAGAACTAAAAAAGGAAAAATATTTTATGGTTGTAATAATTATCCAAAATGTAATTTTGCTTCATGGGATAAACCAATTGAAGAAAAATGTCCTAAATGTAATAGTTATTTAGTAATTAAAAATAATAAAATAAAATGTTCTAGTTGTGATTTTGAAAAATAACTTGTAATAAGTAATTATATATGATAAAATTATAACAGAAGGTAGTGATAATATGTTAACTAGAAGTAAATGTGGGGGTCAAATTTATTACTAAAAACATATATTAATAAATGTAGTA
>CALVVX010000034.1 GCA_944364015.1 uncultured Bacilli bacterium
GACTATGAAAGATTGGATTAATGAATTAGATACATTTTTAAAAATGACTAGAAAAAATATTTTAAAAAATTCTGGAACTATATCTCATGAAAAAGCGTTAAAAAAAGCACATGAAGAATATGATAAATATATGAAAGAACATTTAACAACTGCTGAAAAAGATTATTTAGAAATATTAAATAAAGAATTAGAAGAAATTGATAAATGATATTACTAAAACAGAAATTATAACCATAGAATTAGATGGAGGTATTAAATTCTATGGTTAAATACAAAGTTAAATTTAAATTTAATGAACAAGGAAGTAGTAATTAAGACTTATGAATAATAGTTTTAAAGTAGGACTTTATATAAGATTATCAAGAGATGATGGAAATATAGAATCTGATAGTGTTATTAGCCAAAGAAGTTTACTAAAACAATATGTTAAAGAAAATAATTACATAGTAGTAGATGAATATGTAGATGATGGATTTTCAGGAACTAATTTTGATAGACCAGCATTCAAAAAAATGATTAAAGATATTGAACTTGGTAAAATTAATATGATTATTACTAAAGATATGTCTAGATTAGGTAGAGATTATATTGGTACGGGCGAATTAATTGAAAAATACTTTCCTAACAATAATATTAGATATATTGCTATTAATGATAGTATAGACACATTTATAGATAATGCTAATAATGATATAGCACCTTTTAAAGCAATTATGAATGATATGTATGCTAAAGATATTTCTAAAAAAGTAAAAAGTAGTCTACATTCAAGAATGAAAGATGGATTATATGTATCTGGTAGATGTCCTTTTGGATATATGAAAGATCCAACAAATAAGAATCATTTAGTTATAAATGAGGAACAAGCAGAAATTGTTAGACTTATATTTGATTTAGCACTTAAAGGTAATACTTATCATTATATAGCACAAGAATTAACAAAAAGAAAAATTAAAACTCCATCATCTTATTATAATTATATTTGGAATACAAAATGTAGTAGTAAATGTATTTCACAAGAATATGGAGTATGGGTTGATACAACTGTTAAAGCAATTTTAACTAATAGAATATATGTAGGAGATACAGTACAAGGAAAAACTAAAAAGATTAATTATAAACTTAAAAAGACAGTAAAAAATAACCCTAATGACTATATTATAGTTGAAAATACACATGAGGCAATAATTGATAGAGAAATTTTTAATTATGTACAATCATTACTTCCTAAAAATGTTAAAAGACCAGAGAAGAAAAGATTTTATTTATTGGATGGCCTTTTATATTGTGGAGATTGTAAACATCGTATTATTATTAGATATCAAAATAAAACCGATAGAAGTTATACTATTTGTGATTATTATAGAACATATTCAAAATATCATGTTTGTACTACACATACAAATAACTATAAAAATCTAGAAAGAGTTATTTTAGATAATATTAAAGAAGTTTGTAAAAAAAATTTAGATAAAAATAAAATTAAAAGCTTTATAGATAGTTTAGAATTTGAAGATAATACTTTAAAGGTTAAAAAACAAATTGAGAGTTTAGAAATAGTAAATAATAAATTGAATAATAATTTAGATAAAACATATATGGATATGTTAAAAGGTATTATTGATGAAGAACAATACTTAAGAGTGAGTGAAAATATTAAAACTGAAATAGATAATAATAAAAAGAATATTGATAATCTTAAAAATAAACAAATAAATAATTATAAAATAGATAATAAAATATTAAAAAAATATATTGATGAATTTTTATTATTAGATAATTTAACTAGAGAATTAATAATTAATTTAATTGAAAAAATTTATATTTATCAGGATAAACGAGTAGATGTTATATTTACATTTAAAAATGTTACATAAAAAGTGTATCTGGAGATACATTATATAAAATAGCTAAAGAATATAATACTAATCCTAATTTATTAGCTATTTTAAATGGATTAGAGTTAGATGATTATATTTATCCTAATCAAACTATTATACTTCCACTAGAGGGGGTTGGAGTTTATATTACTCAACCTGGCGATACTATAGATGGTATTGTAGAGGGAATGGGAGCTGATTTGGTTAGTTTATTAAATCAAAATCCAAAGATTTTTCTTATGCCAGAGCAAATAATTGTTTATAGAGAAAAATAGCTTTATTTTTCTTTTTTTTTATTGTATAATTGTTATAGTAGGGAGGATTAGTATGATACTTAGAAAACCGTATGCTTTTTTAATTAAGTATTTTATGTTAATACATATTGTTTTAACTGCTTTAATGGTATATGTTTGTATTAATTTTCGTTCAGTTGCGTCTTTTATTGCAGATTATATCAATAATACTGCTGCTTTAAGTAATGCTACTAGTTATTTTACTCTAATATCTTTTTTAGCTATTTTATTAGTAATTGGAATTTCTTTGACGATATTTTTCTTGATGCGTTATAAGAAAAAGCCAAAGTTGTTATATTTGTTAAATATAATTTTATATTTTATTTTATTAGTTTTAGCAGTTGTTTTATCTTCTGTTTTTGCAGGTTTAGAAGATCAGCCATTACAATCACAAACTGTTAGATTATATCGTGATATTGTGGGTATTATTAATATTGTTCAGTATGTATTTATTCTTCTTATGATTATTAGAACTTTAGGTTTTGATGTTAAAAAATTTGATTTTGCAAGTGATATTAGAGAAATGGAAGTAACTAGCGATGATAATGAAGAAATAGAAATTACTCTAGGAGTTGATTCTGATAAAATAGTAAGAGGTGTTCGTCGTTATTTTAGAGAGCTTGGTTATTATTATAAAGAAAATAAGATGATTATTTTATCATTATTAGCAATTTTTGTAGTAGCAGTAGCAATATATTTTATATTGAGTGTTAATATTTTTAATAAAGTATATAAAGAAAATGATACTGTAGTTAATTCTGATTATGCAATGAAAGTTACTGATAGTTATTTATCTAATTTAGATATTTCTGGTAATAATGTTTCTTTAAAAAATTCTACTTATGTTATTGTTAAACTTAAATTACAAGCTACTAGTGATGAGAATAAAAAGATGCAAACAGAGTATTTAATGTTAAAAGTTGGTAATAAAAGATATGATCCTATTAAGAAGTATTATAAGTATTATTCTGATATTGGTACTGGTTATTCTACACAAAAGTTAACTTATGGAAAAAGTATGGAATATATTCTTATGTTTTCTATTGATAAGGATGATATAAATAAAAAAATGTTACTTACTAATGTAATTACTGATAATTCTATTAGAATAAAGCCTACTTCTTTAGACAATGCTTCTTTAGTTAGTGAGGCTAAATTAAATGAAAAATTAGAATATAAAGATACTGTTATTGGTAGTGGTAGTATTACTATTAATAATTATGAGACTTCTAATAGGATTGAAAATATAATTGCAGGTTATAATAAGACAGTTTTAAAATTAGGTGTTGATACTAATATTGATAATTATACTAATTATGATTTTCTTAATACTTTTGTTACTATTAAGATGGAAAAAGATGGTAAGAGTACTGTTTTAGATTTTGAAAATAGGACTTCAAAGATAGATAATAATAATATATATGTAGAAGTTAGTAAAGAAATAAATAATGCTGATCATATATATTTAGAAATTAGAATTAGAGATAAATTGTATAAATATAATATAAAATAATAATTTTGTTGTAAAACTAATATATGTGTATTATAATATGTTTTTGAGGTGAGAGAAGTGGCAAAATTGGTTGAGAATATGGATATTTATGATGTTGTTATGACAATGAGTGAGGGAAATCCAGGAGCATTGAAAGTAGTTATGCATATGATGAGTGATTTAGATAATTTGGTTAATTTATTTATATGTGATTATTTTGATATAAGGGGTTCTAAATTATATAAATTACATAATGATTGTTGTCAAAGACGTGATGATAAGTTTGATCGTACATTAATGATGATAAAAGGTGGTGTTTTTTCTCTAGATGAGATTCATAGTAATTTAGATTTAGTTAAATCAATACCTTTTATTGATGATAGTATTGTTATTGATGGTGTTTTAGCTTATGGAGAAAAATTTGGTTTTGGTGATGATAAATGGAAAGAGTTTTGTCAAAAAAATAGAGAAGCTTTTGTTAAAAAATTAAATACAGCATTAGAAGAACAAAATGTGAAGAAAAAAAATAAAAAACATAGTTGATGATGTTTTTTATTTTTATTTATTAAACTCGAATTTTATTAGTTCGAGTTTTTATTATATTGGAGGGCCTAGTCGGATTTGAACCAACGAATCAGGGAGTTGCAGTCCCATGCCTTACCACTTGGCTATAGACCCATTAATTTGATGTAATTTAATTGTACAATAATATTTATTATTTGTCAATTAATTATATGCAAATAATTAATGTAAAATTATATTTTTATATAATCTTACATTGACAAACTATTAATAAAAATATATAATGGTATTGGGTGAAGATATGAAAAAGAAGTTAGTTTTGTTTATTACATTAATGTTTATTTTTATTCCTACT
Organism: uncultured Bacilli bacterium; assembly: GCA_944364015.1. GTDB lineage: Bacteria > Bacillota_I > Bacilli_A > RF39 > UBA660 > CALVVX01. Next base: position 4,543 of record CALVVX010000034.1, read on the forward strand.
ACTCATGCACAGACATTAAATGATTTATATAATAAACTTGCATCTTTAGAAGAAAAATATGCTAGTTCTAATAATAGTAAGAAATTAACTGAAAGTGAAATAAATGAAATATCTAGGCAAATAAATGATATTAATGCTTCTATTGCTAGTGCACAAAGTGATATAAGTAAGGCTCAAAAAGATATTCAAGATAGTTATGTAAAGATAGAAGAAAAAAAGCAAGAAACTGATGAATTACTTAAATTTTTACAAGTATCTAGTGGTGGTAATGCTTATTTAGAGTATTTATTTGATGCAGATAATTATACTGATTTTATTTATCGTTATGCTATTGTTAGTCAGATGTCAGGATATAACAATAAATTGATGGAAGAGTTAGAGACTTTAATAAATGATTTAGAAGAAAAGAAAAAAGTTTTAGCTCAAAAAGAAGAAAGTTTACAAGCTCAAAGAGATGAAGTAAGTAATAAAAGAGATATTTTAAGAGCTAATTTATCTGAATTAACTACAGAGGGTACTACTATTGAACAAGATATTGCAGATTTAAAAAAAGATATAGAATATTATACTAGTTTAGGATGTTCTCGTAATCAAGATTTGTCTAGTTGTGTTAAACAACCTAGTGCTAGTGGATGGACTTATCCTCTTCATAGTGGTTGTGTTAGTAGTGAGTATACATCTTATCGTCTAGATTGGGGTGTAGGTAGTGAGCATCATGGTATTGATTTAGCTTGTAATCCAGAGGGTACTAATGTTTATGCTACTGCAGCAGGAACTGTTGCTAGAATAGTTGATTATTCTACTTGTGGTGGTAAAATGGTATATGTATATCATAGAGTTAATGGAGTTGAATATACAAGTGTATATATGCACTTACTTTCTATTAATGTAGGTTATGGTCAAACTGTTAATGAAAATACTGTAATAGGTAAAGTTGGTGGAGGCTCTACTGCTTCTGTTAATGGTGGTTATGATAAATGTACAACTGGTGCTCATTTACATTTTGGTCTTGCTAGTGGTCATGTTGCATATTCATTTAACTCATATTCATTTAATCCACGGGATATATTTACTTTCCCACAAATTGGAGGAGGCTATTTTTATAGATAATAAGGACGTGGGGAACGTCCTTTTAACTTAAGGAGGTACTAGTGGAAGGTTTAAGCAAGCAAGAAGTTGAATATCGTATTAATAATCAGATGGTAAATAATGAGAAAATTAAATATTCTCGTAGTATTAAGACTATTGTTTTATCTAATATTTTTACTTTGTTTAATTTAATTAATATTGTCTTATTTATTTTAGTTTTAACTACTGGTTCTGTTAAAAATGGATTGTTTATTGGTATTATTTTTGTTAATACTTTGATTGCTATTATTCAAGAGATTAAAGCTAAAAGATTAATAGATAATATAACTATTACTACTCAAGAAAAAGTTAAAGTAAAAAGAGATAATAAAATAAGTGAAATATTACCGGAACAATTAGTTATTGATGATTTAATGTATTTAAAATCTGGTGATGATGTATTAGTAGATTGTATTATTGTTAAATCTAATATGTGTGAAGTAGATGAATCTGTTGTAACTGGGGAATCTAATGCTATTATAAAGCGTAAAAATGATAAATTAATATCTGGTACTATTATAGTAAGTGGAGATTGTTATGCTAAAGTTATTAGTGTTGGTAGTAATAATTATGCTAATAATTTAATTAAAGAAGCTTCTTTAGTAAAAGATAGTGAATCTTATTTAATGAATAGTGTTAATCGTATTTTAAAAATAGTTACTTTTGCTATTATACCTACTGCTACTTTGTTATTTATATCACAATTTAGCAGTGGACAATCTTATAGTAGTGCTATTTTATCTACAGTCGCGGGTATTATTGGAATGATACCAGAAGGTTTGGTTTTATTAACTAGTGTTGCTTTAACTGTTGGAGTTATTAGAATGACTCGCAAAAAAGTTATTATTCAAAAATTAAGTGGTATTGAGATGTTATCTTGTGTAGATGTATTATGTTTAGATAAAACAGGTACTATTACTGATGGTACTATGGAAGTGGTTGATGCTATTAGTATTGGTAGAGATGATATTAATAATATTATGTCTAATATGATAAGTGATGATTTAGTTAATGCTACTGATATTGCTTTAGCTAATTATTTTAAGAAGAAAAATACTTTAATTTTAAAAAAGTCTATTCCTTTTTCTACATATAGAAAATATAGTGTTAAAATATTTGATAATGTTACTTATATACTTGGTGCTTTAGAATATATTACTAAAGAAAATATAATTAAATATAATGATTATTTGGATAAATATATTAAAAAAGGTTATCGAATTATTACTTTAGCTAAAACTAAATATGAATATATTGATAAAATTCCTAAAGATACTAAAGTTGTTGGTTTTATTATTTTAAAAGATAATGTTAGAAAAAGTGCTAAAGAGACTCTTGAATATTTTAAAAAGCAAGAAGTTAATATTAAAATAATATCTGGAGATAATCCTATTAGTGTATCTAATATTATGAAGCAATTAGATTTTTGTGATTATGATAAATATATTGAAGGTAGAGATTTACCAAATGATTTTAATAAATTAGTAGATATTGTTAATAATTATACCATTTTTGGTCGTTGTACTCCTAAAGATAAGCAACTTATTATTAAAGCATTTAAACAAAAATCTAAAGTTGGTATGATAGGAGATGGCGTAAATGATATATTAGCACTAAAAGAAGCAGATTGTGGTATTGCACTAGCAAGTGGTATAAATGCTGCAAGAAGTGTTTCTGAAGTTGTTTTAACTACTAATGATTTTAATCTTTTACCTAATATAGTAGATGAGGGTAGAAGGGTAGTTAATAATATTGAAAAAGTTTCTAGTATGTATTTAATTAAAACTACTTATTCCTTTTTACTATCAATCTTATCTATTATTTTAATTCATGAATATCCTTTTTATCCAATTCAATTATCTTTAATCGGTGCTCTTTGTGTTGGTATTCCATCTTTCTTCTTAGCACTTGCACCAAATTATAATAAAGTTAGTTTTGGTTTTATAAAAAAAGTTTTTCGTAATGCTCTACCAAGTGGTATATGTGTTTTTATAAATGTTTTATTTATTATTATGATTAGTAGTATATTAAATATAGATTTTGATAATTGTCGTATTATTATTGTCTCACTAACGGGATTAATTAATTTAAGATTATTATATATGGTTAGTAAGCCATTTACTTTACTAAAAGAGATGCTAATGTTATTTTGTGTAATAGTTTTCTTTGAATTATTAATATTATTACCTGATTTATTTTCTGTTACTAGTTTTAGTTTAATAAATATTATAGTTATTGTTATTATGTTTTTAGCTAATTTATATATTATTGATTTTTTTGAGTTTGTTTATGATAAACTGATAAATAAATATAAAAGGGGAAGTGAAGTTTATGAGAAAAATTAATTATCATGTTATTTGGGTGGTTGGTTTATTTTTACTTCTTGTAGTAATTTTGGCTATGGTTATGACTTATAAGATTAGATATGAAGATAGTATCTATTATAAATATTTATATTTTTATGATTGTAATAATGATTTGTGTAGTTCTAATTCTGATAAAGAAATAGAAGATAAAAGTGATATTTATTCTGTATATAAGTATCGTGATAATACTCCAACTTTTATAAAATTAGATAATGATTATGTAGAAATATTAGATAATGGTAAAAATGTTTTATATGATTATGTAAGAGGAGAGAGGATTACTGTTAATTATAAAGATTATAAAGTTATTGATAATGAAAATATTTTATTTATTGCTAGTAATGAAGACGGTAAATGTGGTATAATAGATAAAGAGGGTAAGGTTTTGTTAGATTTTTCTTATGATTTAATTAAAGAATCTTATAATGAAGATATGATTGTAACTAAATTAGGAGAAAAATATGGTATTATTAGATTTGATAATTTAGAATTGGTATTAAAATATGAATATGATGATATTTATATATTTGATGATGTTATTGTTAGTATTAAAGATAATGTATTAAATATATTAAATACTAATTTAGAGAAATTTACTAATAATATTAGTGTTAGTGATGTTAGTAAAGTTAGTATTAATTTAGATGGTGAAATTTTAAATATCAAGATAGATAATGAAAATGATTTTAGTGAGTATAAGTTTAATATAAAAACAAAGAAAATGGTTTGAAATGAGGGATAAAATGGGCAAGACACTAGTGGTTAAAGAGTTTGATTTAAAGTTTGGACAAGATGATCATAAAGTAGATGTTTTCGCGGTTTTTAAGGAAGAAAAACGAGGAGATATTATTGCTATTTATTGTGATAGATTAGATGAGAATAAAGATGCTCTACATTATGCTTCTGCTCATTTAGATAAAGATAGTTTAGTTTTTATAGATACTAAAAATAAAAGTGAAATAGTAAAAGAATTTACTTGGAAACTATTAAATAAAAAAGAAAATGAGGGCTTTGAATTAGTAGATATATCTAAATATGATAAAGTACAAATAGTATCTTCTGAAAAGTTAATTTTAAAAAGTGAAGTAATTAAGTATTTATATGATACTTTTATACCTAAAGAAGCTGATAAATATGTTAAGAAAAGTAGAATTTCTTCTTCTACTAAAATATTGATGGGAGGTATATTTATAGCACTTCTAGTAGTAGGAGCTTTTGTAGTTGTTAATCATGATTTTGTTTTAGGTATTAATGCTAGATATACTTGTACTAATTCATATTTAGATGAAGCAACTGGTGCGAATAAGCAAGAAATAGAAGATTTAACTTTTGATTTTAGTGATAATATATTAAGTAGAAATATTGTAATTAGATATACATTTGATCAAAAAGAGGCTTTTGATAAATATATAGAAGATGGTACATATTATCAATATCAACCTGTATTTGCTTCTTCTTCGATGCTTTATGAAGAAGATAATGATAATTTAAGCGTTGATATTATTGAAGAAGTTAAAGTTGATGAATATTATACTGGTATTATTAATAAAGATGAGTTAATTAATGAATTGACTCAAAATGGATATCATTGTATTGAAGAGGCGAGAGATGATGAATTTTTATCTTTTTTATGGGAATGATGATAATTATATAAATAAAAGAATTGATAGATTAATTAATGATATTAATATTGATATTAATGATATTATTAAATATAATTTTACTGATTATAAATTAGAAGATATATTAGAAGAAGCTTCTATGAATAGTATGTTTAATAATAATAAGCTTATTATTATTGATTCTAATTTAAAAGAAGATATAGATTATGAATTGTTAGAAAGATATATAAATAATTATAATCCACATACTTATATGGTTATAAAAATTAAAACTGATAAATTAGATACTAAAAAAAAGATATATAAGTTATTTTCTAAATATGCAAAAGTAGAAGAGTTAAATAATGATTTAGACAATTTATCTAATTATGTTAATAATTTGCTAAAAGATAATAACTTTTATATGTCAAATAGTAATATAAACTATTTTATAGCTAAAGTTGGAAATAATATTAATAATATTGATAATGAATTAGAAAAATTATATTTATATAAATTTGATGATAAAAAAATAGAAAAAGAAGATATTGATGATTTAGTTATAAATAATATAGATGATGAGATTTTTGCTATTACTAATGCTGTTATTAATAATGAAGTAGATAAGAGTTTAGATTTATATAATGAGTTTATGATGAAAAATTATGAACCTACTCAAATAATTGGTCTTTTGGCTAGTCAATTTCAGTTTTTATATCAAGTAAAATATTTATATAATAAAAATAAAACTCAAAATGAAATAGCTAAATTAATTGATGTTCATCCATATAGAGTAAAACTTGCAATAGGTAATTTGTATAATTATACAGAAAGTGATTTATTACATTATATAAGTAAGTTAGGAAAATTGGATGAAGATATAAAAACAGGTAATATTGATAAAAATGTTGGTTTGGAGTTATTTCTTTTAAATAAAGATATGTAAGGAGTGTGTAATATGTTAACTAGAAGTAAATGTGAGGGTCATTTTTTATTAAAAAATAAAGGAAATATAAGGGCTAAACAAAGAAAATACAAGAACTATTCTGTGTAAATAGAATATCTTTCTTGTATTTTTTTGCGCTTTAAGGAGTGAAAAAAAATGAAGAAAAGTTATTTAATATTATTAATAGTTATAGGTTTATTTACATTAGCTTTATATTCAACTTATGCGATGTTTACTGCTAGTATTGAAACAGATAATTTTGTTAATTTATCGGCTTCTAGTTTACCAACAGAGACTCAAATACTAGAGTATGAAAGAATTACCATAAATGCTAAAGATACAAAGATAATTGATTTTAATATCAATAATAATACTACTAGTAATTTATATTATGGAGCATGGTATGAAATGGTAGAACCAACTTCTATTAATGATAATATAATTATAGCTAAATATATAGATAGTGAGAGTGAAACATTTGGAAGTATAAATGCAAGTAGTAAAAAGAAAGTAACATTAGCAGTAAGTAATCAAACAGATAGTAGTATTATTATAAATATAGGAGTAGCTTATAGTGAGACTAATAGTTTAAATTTACCAACTAATAGAAATATAATAAGTGGAGAATATGGAAAGTTTAATCTAACTTTAATGGTTAGAAATGGAAGTATAAGTGGTGGTAATACACTTAGTAATATATTACCTAATAGTAGTTTTGAAAATAGTGGATGGAGTGGTTGTTCTTATAATACAACATATAAAAAATATGGAAGTTATTCATGTAGTTTAACTGGTACAACATCAACTCCTGAAGTACTTGCTACTAATAATACGGCAATTAGTTTGAATAATACTCATACATATTATTCTAGAGTAGAAGGATATCAAACATCAAAAACAGGATCACAAGGTTGGCAAACATATTGGCCAATCGCAGAACCATCATTTGGATCAGTAGAATTTAAAGATATAAATAAATGGAATATATATAGCTTAATAGCAACAAGAAGTAGTTTTGCTAATGGTAATCAACAATTAAGATTTGATTATGATAATAGAAATAATAATGGAACAGTATATTATGATGGAGGTATGCTACTAGATTTAACTAATAGTTATGGAACTAATATACCAGATAAAGAAACATTAGATAAAATACCATATTTTGAGGGAACTATATCATATAAAGCTGAAGAAGTAACAACTAAAAGTAAGACTTATACTATTACACCAAATAGTAGTCATGAAATAGATAAAGTAACATGTGATAATACTAATGATATAACTATATCAGGAAATAATATAACAATAAATAATATAACTAGTGATACAGTATG
>CALVVX010000035.1 GCA_944364015.1 uncultured Bacilli bacterium
TATACTTTTTGAATATCTTTCTCATTATATTTTATTTCTTCTTCTGTATTAACACTGTCAAAACCTTTTTTAATGGCTACTGCTATTTTAGAACCATTAAATTCTACCTTTTTTCCGTTTCTCTTAACAACTGTTAAATTCTCTAGTTTATCATCTACTTTAATCATTTTTACCTCCTACTTCACTACCCATTATAAGGGTATTTATAGTGCTTGTCAATACTTTTTGTTCGTTTTTTATTTTTTTATTTTTTTGATTTTTTTATTTTCTTACTTTTTACTTATTTTAACTTTTTTAAAATTTACTTCAATTACATTTATAACGTCTCTTTATCAAATAAATCCTTATAATATAAGACTTTATTTAGATTTTTACCTTATTTTGTTCTGTCTTTTTACTTTTATTTTTTTCTCTTTTTTTCGTTTTTTTAATTTTTCATTTACTTTACATTTCTCATTTTTTATTTTTTTATCAATTTATTTTTTTAAAAATGTTCGCCTTTGTTATATATAAAATACTTGCTTTTTTCAAATGCACAAACAAAAAATCAGATGCTTTAAAGCATCTGATAAAACTATTTTAATCGAGTTATCTCAGTAATATCTTTTTCTATAGTGTAGCTTATATTTATTTCGTCTCCCACTTTTAAAAATGGTATTTTACTGCTATCTACATTAATTGATATTTTATACTTTTTATTATTTGTATCAGTTATATAGTAATTACTATTACCATTTACTACTGCTGAACTTATACTTTTAATTTTTATTTTCTTATCGCTCAGTTGACTTTCTTCTACGCTATCTGGTGTAAAATTATTAAGATAATTATTTGATGCTTGTTTTATTCCCAAAGATGCATCACTAACTACTACTTTTTGATAATCTACTACATCTACAAAGGCATACATTTTAACAAGTCCTGCATTGTCCTTTAGACTCATAAGATATGTTGGTCTATTGTTTAGATTTATTAGAAGTGGAAATGATGCTTCATATTTCATTTGCTGTACTTGACCTTCTGCTGAAGCCATTGCAGAGTATTCTTCTGCTCCTGCTACTGAATAAAAGTGTGTTTCTTTTGTTCTCATATTACATAGTACAAATCCTATATTTGATTGATCTGATGATACCGATGTTATTCCTGTATATAAATATACATCATCGTTCATTACAGTATAATTATATCCATCTGTAGTTCTAACTACTCCTTTTTGACCAAAAATGGAATTTAAAAATCCGTCTTGATATGCTCCCCAATTGTCTATTTGTTCTATTATTAAATTAGCATTATACACGTGATCTACCCATGTTGGAACATTTTTTACATCATATTTTTCGCCTTTACCTGTAATTGGGTCAAATATAATTACTCCTGTTATTTCTTTTTTAACTCCAATACCAGTATAATTTACAGTTGGAACAATCCAATATGGATTTCCTTCATTATCTATTTCAAAATTAAACTCATCAAATATTTCAGTCGGATATAAAAAACGTAATTTTCTTTCTAAATTTTCATTAAATAATGCACTTGGCATATAACGCATACCTTTATCTAATTTTACTAATTTTGCTTCTCCGTCTACTGAATTTACTGTTATATATCCTTTTACGCCCTCACCTCTATTTGTAAAATATTTGATAATTGAAGCATATTCTAATGGTGTTACTCTAATTATTTCATCATTGTAATTTATTTGAGTATATAAATCTGATACAACAAATTGACTTACTAATTCAGACATTTGTCCCATTACTCTATCTCCTAATTTTTGACTAGATGTCTTATCTAATAGTGGTAGAGCATCATAATTTACTTCTGCTACATCATCAGTAAAACTAGTAGTATCATCAATTAATATTCTTTTGCTATAACTTTTAGCACTCATAATTGGGGATGTTACAAAATTAATTCCCATAATTATTACAAATATTGCTAAAACTACTATATAAGATCTAATACCCTTTAAACTAAATTTATTAGAATTTATGATAAATATATCTTTTATATCAATTAAAGCAGTAGTTTTATAGAATATAAATATCATCAACAAATACCACCAGAAACTAGGATTTTTTAAATTAATAGCGGGTATCATTATATAAAATAATAATAGTGCTATTATTATTGTAATAATAATTCTAATAACTAAACTCTTTTTCATTGTTCCTCCAATTTAATATATAATCTTACGTTTTATCTTATCATAAAAAACTCATAATATACAACATAAAATATAGATAATAAAGACATCGTTAAAATAAATACAAACATAATATTATTTAATTTTTCTCTCATTATCTCCTCCTACTTAATTATATCATATTTTTTTTACTAATCAAGAAAAAAGTTATTAATGAAAGAATGATTATAGGTATATTATACTCTTTTTTATTAGATGTTTTTGGAGGAAGTTCAATTTTATTATTTTTCATTACTAATTTTACTTCTTTATTATTATCATTTAATGTAAATGGTATTTTTTGATCTGATAACACATAATTGTCTAATGTTTTTATTTCTTTTATATAATATGTTCCATATGCTAAATTATCTATATATATGTTACCATTTTTATCTGTTTTTGTTTCATATATCTTTTTATTTTCTTCATTATATATAGCTATTATTACACCTGCTAGTGATGTATTATCTTTACCATCTACTTTACTAAAATAAAGCTTCCCTTTTTTTAACTCATTATTTAAGTTTATGCTTTCTTTTATAACTTCTGTATATTGATCTTTATATTTTAAATTTATAGTATATTTATTTGTGTCTAAAATATAGTTATCTAATGTTTTTATTTCTTTTATTTCGTATTCTCCAAGTGGTAAGTTTTCTAGTTTGGCTATACCATTTTTATCTGTTTTAATAGTTGCTATTACTTCATCTTTTTTATAGGTTTTTCCATTGTAATATATATTTTGTTTGGTAATTACACTCAATTCTACGTTAGCTAAATTTTCTTTTTCATAGAAAAAATTGTTATCTTTTGATATAAACTTTTCTCCTGTTTTATTAATAATTATTTGACCTGTAGGTTTTTTATTGTAAAAATCAACATTTATTACATAACCATATACATCATCTTGTACAACACTTTTATCATCAACATTTATTTCTACTACTTCAGAATTGTATAAATATCCTTCTACTTTTTTATCTATTTCTTCAATTTTATATTTTCCTTTTACTACATTTGGTAAAATTGCTACTCCATCTTCGTTGGTTTCATACTCGCATTTATCGTTTATGCATATATACTTTTTATTTGTTTCATCATATATTTTAAATGCAAAACCTTTTTTTAATATATTTTCTTTGTTGTCATAATCTTTTTTATTAACTTTTATTTTTACTCCTTGATTTTTTAATGTATATGAAAAAGCTCCATTATTTATTACTCCTACACTTACTATATTTTGTGATCCTGGTGTATAATAAAACATTTCTTTATTATCATTGTTGATTATTCTTTCCATTTTTATTGTTACATCACTAAATGAATTAGTTTTTATTATAAATTTTCCACCATAACTATCTAATCCACAATTTGATGCTGATATTAATTTATACATTCCCATTACTTTGTTTTTATCTTCCAAAATTACTTTTTCTCCATAATTAATGGTTTTGGCCTCGAATTCTGGTTTTAAATTATGTTTGTTGACATAATCTAAAATTCTGCTTTTTTCATATTCAACATTTATTTGTGGACCATTATAATCTTCTTCACTTACCCAATAAATTTCATCTTTGGTTAATCTTTCCCATATTATTTCTTGAGCTGCTAAATAAAATTTCTCTTCATTATGATTGCTATATTTGTATCCATAATATGCAACTAATTTTATATATTCTGCATCTTCTTTACTAATGTTTACTTTAGTATAATCGCTAGTGGAATTATATGTTGCTTCTTTTACGTCTTCTCCTAATTGAATGCAGTATCCGATATATATTTTATTATTTTTGTGCATTTCATATATATGTGCAAAATACATTCTACTACCGCCTGTTTTATATTTTTGTACAGCGTATACCCCTTCTACATCTTTTACCACTAATTTAGTGTCGTTAACTGCAGCGTATGTTTTATCACATGTAAAAACAAATACACTTAACAATAGCATTAATATTTTTGTTATTTTCTTCATTTTTTTGCCTCCTTATAGTCTTCTTTTGTTTTTGATTTTTTTGTTATATATTATCACCTCCTACTTCTTTATACGTAAAAAAAAGAGCTATTACTTTTTTAAAATAAAAAAAAGATATAATTTTCATCATATCTTTCTAACTATTTCTTATTTGTTCTTTAATTTGTGCTAAATAAGTAGCAATATCTGTTGTTTTAGTTCCTCCACCTTGAGCATAATTTTTATTGCCTCCACCATTTCCAAGGCATTTAATTGATAAATCTTTTATAATTTTGCCACAATCTATGTTGTCGTTATTAAATGTTTTTTTGCATATGAAGTTTGCTTTATTATCTCCAACGTTAGCAAGTAGGACAAAACTATCTCCTAATTTGTTGCAAATGGCATCTACTACTTGTTTTAAGATGTTATTATCATAGTCATTTGTTATTGCTATTACTACATAGTGATTATTTATTTCTTCTTTGCTTGCAATGAATGCATCAATATTTTTTACTGATTTTTCTATTTTCTTTTCCATAAATTCTTTTTCTAGTAGGTGGCATTGCTCTTTTAAATTTTCTACTTCATATTTATTATATATGACATCTTTGTAGCTCATTGGTGGGTCATTATTTATATTAAATTTAAATTGTAATTCTATTGAGTTTTCTTTTGCTTCGTTGATTATTTTCTTACTTTTTTCTAGTAATTTCATCATTTCGTCATTGTACGGTTTTATTGCTTTAAATAATTCTGAAGTTATATTCTTATCTGTTGTTGCTTCAATTCTAAATGTGTCTGCTCCTTTATTTTCTACACTAATTATAGCAAATTTATTTATTTCTTGTGTATGTGTAACATGGGTTCCTCCACATAGTTCTATTGAGTTTCCAATTTTTACTACTCTTACTATATTATCGTATTTATCTTCGAATAAAGCCATAGCTCCTATTTTTTTTGCTTCTTCTAACGGCATATTTTCTATTATTGTTTGATCGTCTTTTTCTATTTTATTGTTTACTTCTTCTTCTATTTTGCTTATTATCTCATCACTAAGTCTGCCATGGTATGTAAAGTCTAATCTAAGAGTGTGTTCATCTACTTTACTACCGGCTTGTAAGACGTTTGTGCCTAAAAATTCTTGCAATGTCTTATGTAATAAGTGTACTGCACTATGATTTTTAGCAATTGCTTCTCTTTTTTCTTTTAATACATGAGTTAATACTTCATCGTTTTTGCTAATAACTCCTTCTAGTACTTTTACTTCTAATAAGTGTTGTTTATTTGGGGCTTTTATTACATCTATTACTTCTGCTTTAAACTTATCGTTTTTTAAATATCCAGTATCCGCTACTTGCCCACCACTTTCTGCATAGAATGGATTTTCTTTTAATATTATATATCCGTTATCTGTTATATTATCTACAAATTTATCATCTTTCATTAATGCAATTACTTGTGTTTTTATTCCTAATTTTTCGTATCCTACGAATTTTGATTCTTCTTTATAATTGATTAATGCTTCATTTTGTAAATTCATGCTGTTTTCTATTTTTCGATTGTGTCTTGCCATTTCTTTTTGTGCAGACATATATTTTTTGAATGTTTCTTTATCTGTTGTGTATCCTGCTTCTTGTGCTATTTCTTCAGTTAATTCTACTGGAAAACCATATGTGTCATATAACTTGAATGCATCCATTCCACTTATTTGTTTTGAAACACTGTTTTTCATTATTTCTTCTAATCTTTTTTCTCCAGAAATAAGTGTTTTTTGGAATAATTCTTCTTCTTTTGTTACCATTTCTTTAATTTGTGGCATTTTACTTACTAAATATGGGTATAAGTTACTATATTTGTTTACTACTACTTCTACCAAATCACTTAAGAAGTTACGATTTATGTTAAGCTTTTTACCCATGCGAAGCGCTCGACGCAATAATCTGCGAAGTACGTAACCACGTCCATAATTTTCAAATGTTGCACCATCTGCAATGGCAAATGTTAAGGCTCTTATGTGATCTGCAATTACTTTAAATTCCATTTGTCCAAAATATTCTATATGAGATATTTCACTAATTGCTTCCATTATTGGTTTAAAAAGATCTGTTTCATAATTTGTTGGTGTTTCTTGTAAGATGCATGCCATTCTTTCTACTCCCATACCTGTATCAATGTTTTTACTTGGTAATTCTTCATAATCTTTTCTATCTACGCCTTCTTTTGCGTTATATTGACTAAATACATTATTCCATATTTCTATATATCGGTCGTTTTCTATTTCTTCTTTTAATAGTTTTATTCCTAATTTATCTTTATCATACGCTTCTCCGCGATCATAAAATATTTCACTATCGGGTCCGCTTGGGCCTTCTCCTATTTCCCAATAGTTACCTTCTAGTTTTATAATATGGCTAGGGTCTACTCCGATTGATAACCAAATATTATACGCTTCATCATCTGTTGGATATATGGTTACATATAATTTATCTTTATCTATAGCAAAATATTTCTCATTTGTTAATAAGTCATATGCCCATAATAGAGCTTCTTTTTTAAAATAATCACCAATTGAAAAATTTCCTAACATTTGAAAAAATGTATGATGTCGTGCAGTTCTTCCTACTTCTTCAATATCTCCTGTTCTAATGCATTTTTGACAGCTGACTATTCTTCTGTTGGCTGGTACTTCACTTCCATCTAGATATTTTTTTAAAGGTGTAACTCCGGCATTAATCCATAAAACTGTGTTATCGTTATGAGGTATTAATGGTGCACTTTCTACTTCCATGTGGGAATGTCCTTTAAAAAAGTCAATATACATTTTAATAATTTGTTCTCCAGTTAATTTTTTCATACATTATCCCTCCATGTATATATTTTACTATAGCTTGTACTAAAAGTAAATATTAGCGGGATATTTAATATTAGAAAAACTTCCAATTTGGAAGTTTACATCATGTTTTCTAGTCCATCAACGACTTTTTTTTCTGCTTTCATTTTTTTATCAACCCATTTTTTCAAATTTCCATTTTTAATTTGTTGATATAACAGAGTTCCTGCAACTCCACTCATCATAAAAGCAACACCGGTTCTTAGTTTCATGATTTTCATCTCCTTGGTACTGTGTACCAGTTATATTATTAACATTTTTAAAAAAGTTATACTTGATTTAGATAATAATTTATTATAAATTCTTTTAAAGTTGTTTTTCTATTATCTACATAATCGTTTGTTATTGCTTTTATAAATGTTTCTTTTGATCCTACAATAATAAGTGCTTTTTTTGCTCTAGTTACTGCTGTATATAAGAGTTTATTATATAGCATTCTATTAAACGAGTTTACTATAGGTATTATTACCATTTCAAATTCATTTCCTTGTGATTTATGCACACTAATGGCATATCCGTGTTTTAAATTCACAAATTTGTCTTGAGAAACGTTTACATAATTTCCATCAAAGTCTACAATCATTTCATTTTTTTTACTTTTGCTTTTTCTGCTTGGTATAATATCTACTATATAGCCAATATCTCCATTAGATACTCCTAAATCCGAGTCATTTATTAGTTGTAATATTTTATCTCCTATTTTATATGTTTCTTCTCCCACTTTTATTTCTTCAAAATCATTTTTATTAAATATATCTTTTAATATTTTATTTAGATTATCTATTCCGTTTAATGATTTATACATTGGTGCTAATACTTGAATATTATATTCATCGTATCCTTTCGATATTGCTTTTTCTATTATTTTTGATATTGTATATAATACTTGTTCTTTGGAGCATTCGATAAAATTGTAATCTTCTGATTTTTTAAATAAGTTTTTTGTTATGTTTTTATTTTTTATATCGTGAGCTAAAATTGGAATATAAGAACTTTCATTTTGTCTATATAAATTATTTAATTTTATAACATCTAGCATATCAGAATCTATTAAATCTTTTAGTACTTGTCCTTGTGAGACACTTGGTAGTTGATAATAATCTCCTACTAGAATTAGTTTTATATCGCTTCTTATTCCTTTTAAAAGTGAACTCATTAATATTGTATCTATCATACTTACTTCATCTACTATAATATATTTTTCTAAGTTGGGGTTATACTCATCGTGGCTGAATGTATCTGTTTCTTTGTCCCATCCTAGGTATTTGTGGATTGTATATGCATTTAATTTGGTTATTTCTGATATTTTTCTTGCAGCTCTACCTGTTGGCGCTAATAGGGCTATGTCGTCATTTTTAGCATTTAAAATTTTTTGAAGCAATTTTACTATTGCTTTTATGATTGTTGTTTTTCCTGTACCTGGTCCTCCTGTTATTATTACAAAGTTATTATTTAGTGCAGTTATGATGGCTTGTTTTTGGATGTTATCATATTTTATTTTATTACTTTTTTCTAATTGTTCTATTTTTTCTTCTAAATTTGGAAATTTTCTTTTTGGTCTATCGCTAAGTTTACATAATCTATTTGCTATATAAACTTCTGAATCATAAATTTTTTTTATATAATAATTATCATTATATTTTTTTATTTTTTCTATTTCAATTAAATTATTTATATTTGAAATTAATTTATCTTCACTAATATTTGCATATTTTTTAATGGACGAATATAACTCATCAATTGTAACATAGGTGTTGCCATTACCAAAAGTTATATTATCAATAAGATATATTATTAAAGCTTTTATTCGGTTATTGTCATCAATATCTATTCCCATAGTGGTTGCAATTTTATCTATATCGGTAAACTTAAAATCTAAATCATCTATTAATTTATATATGTTTGTTTCTATTATATTTGTTGTTTCATTTTTGTATTTTGCTAAAATGTCTCCTGCTTCTTTTGCATTAAAGCCTAAACTTCCTAGTTTGATTACTATTTCACTAGATGTTTGCTGTTCTTTTATGATTTTATGTATTATTTGTATTTTTTCTTCTGATAGTCGTGGTATTGATTTTAATTTTTCTGGTTCTTCTAGAATTGTTTCTATTGTTTGGTCTCCAAACATTGTTACTATATTTAATGCCATTTTAGGTCCAATAGGAAACATTTTTGATGATAAAAAGTCTATAAGTTCTTCTTCTTTTGTGGGAACGTCTACTTTATATGAAGTTACTTTAAATTGTTTCCCATATTTTGGATTATAATCAAGGCTACCTTCAAAAGAATATGTTAATCTTTCGTTTAAAGATTCTATAATCCCTACGATGTGAATAGATTTATCACTTATTTTCTCTTCACTACTGCTTTCTTTTATTTTAATAACACTAATATTATATCCATTCATTTCATTTCTATAGACTTCTTTTATTAATTTTCCTTTTATTTGCATAATACCACCTACTTTCACTAAAAACTGTTATATGTTTGATACTATAACGATCAATAATGGTTTGTTTGTTTTTTATTATTTTATGTGTGTCCTTTTTTGTTTTTAGTTATTTTATCACAAATTAAATAATCCCTCAATATTTTTAAGATGTATTGTTTTGTTATTTATGTTTATTTCATATATAAACTCATCGTAATATGGTATTAATGTTTTGTTATTTATGACTAATAGTTCTCCTCCGCCATTTTTTATTATGTCTGTAACTGTTCCTATTTCTTTTTTGTCTACAATGGCAGTTAGCCCTATTATATCTTCATTTAGGTAGCATTTGGGATCTAGTTTTATGTCTTCTTTTTTTGCATATACTAATAAATTTTTATATTTTAATACTTCATTAATATTGTTATATCCATTTAGCGTTATCATGTCAAAATTTTTATGTTTACGATATGTTACTATTTGTTCTTTTATTTTGTTTTTTCCTATATAAATGTTAAAGTTTTTGATAAATACTTTATTTTTATATTTAAAATCACTAATGATTTTTAGTTCTCCTTTTATTCCATGTGTATTAACAATTTTTCCTATTTGTATATATTCCATTATCTATCTCCTAATTCGTACATTAATATTGAAGCTGCTACTGCAACATTTAAGCTTTCGCATTTTTCATTCATGTTAATATATAAAAATTCGTCGCATAATTTTTCTAGGTTACTACTAATTCCTCTTGATTCGTTTCCCATTATTATCGCGAAATGAGAAAATGTTTTTGATTTTTTAACATCAATTCCATTTGTTACTTTTGTTCCTAATATTTTGTAATCTTTGTTTTTTAAATCATTTATTATATTTTCTATATTTCCTATTATAGTATTTATATGAAAAATCATGCCTTGTGTTGATCGTAGAACTTTTGGGTTATATAAATCTACTGTGTCTGTGCTTAAAATGATTGTATCAAAATTAAATGCTAAAGCACTTCTAATTATTGTTCCTAGGTTGCCTGGATCTTGTATATTATCTAGTACTATAATTTTTTCTCCGATTGGTTTTTCTTCTTTTTTTCTTACTACTGCAAGTACCGAAGATGGAGTTACTGTATCAGATAGTTTGTAAATAATTTCTTTGGTTACATAAGTGGTTGGAACTCCAAGTGGCAATAGTTCATCTTTTTCTAAAATCAACTCTTCAATTAAACCTGCTTTGTATGCTTCTAATACTAGATGTTTTCCTTCTATTAAAAATAAGTTTTTTTGTTTTCTATATTTTCTGTCTTTTAATTTTATTATTTCTTTGATATGTTCATTATTTAATGATGTGATTAACATATATACCTCCTAATAGGTGAAATTTTTCATTTCTTGTCTGATTTTTTTATAATTTTTACAGTATTTACTTACTAATTGCCAAAAATTATGTGAGTGATTAGGGTAAATAAAATGTGATAGTTCGTGTATTATGACATAATCTAAATATTTTATATCGTATTTACTTAATTCTAAATTCAGAGTAATGTTTTTATTTTTTATATTGCATACTCCCCATCTACTTTTCATTTTTCTAATTTTCAAATTATAATTAGGTATTTTTTCTTCAAAGATACTGAACCAATAATTGATTCTTTTGCTATATACTTCATGTATATAATTAGATAGAAACTTATTTAAACTTTTTGTATCTCTTGCATATATTTTATTATTGTCTATATCTAATTGTTCTATTTTATTAATGTATATAATATCATAAATATTTCCAAATAAGCGGAAATTTTTATCCTCTTCCTTTTTGTTTGCTGTACTAATAGCTTTATTTAAAAAAGCACTATTATCGTTTATCAATTCTAGTATTTGCTTATTGGTAACAAAATAATTTGTTGTTACCAGTATCGTGTTGTTTTTAAATCTAATGTATGTGTTTTTATTGTTTTTTCTAATAATATTTATTTCATATTCTTTATCTAAATATTTATATTTCATTACTACACCCACTTAATTATATAATAATAGTTTATAATTATCAAGAAAAAAAGACTAAATATTATTATACAT
>CALVVX010000036.1 GCA_944364015.1 uncultured Bacilli bacterium
CTTTTTGTTCTACTACTCCATCATAAGTTTTACCTATGTTTTTTTTATAAAATTCTTCTTCATAATGTTTAGATATAGCTAAAACTTCATGTACTCTTTTTTTCTTTATATCAGAACTTATCTGAGGCATTAAACTTGCTTTAGTACCATTTCTTTTAGAATAAGGAAAAGTATGTATATGAGAAAATTTTATTTTTTCTAAAAATTTAACTGTTTCTAAAAACAATTCATCAGTTTCATAAGGAAATCCTACAATTAAATCTGTGGTAATTGAAATATCAGGTATTTGTTTTCTAATATCATTTATTTTATTTAAAAAATAACTAGTATTATAATGTCTATTCATTAATTTTAATATTGTATCGCTTCCTGATTGTAATGGTATATGTAAATGATGAGCCATGACTTTATTTTCTTTTATTAAAGATATTATTTTATCAGTAACTTCATTTATTTCAATTGATGATAATCGAAGTCGATATAACCCTTTTATTTTTAATAGTTTTTCTAATAAAGTTTCTAAATTAGTGTTAATATCAATTCCATATCTACCAGTATGAATACCTGTTAATACTATTTCATGATAACCATTTTCTACTAATTTGCTAACTTCATCAATAACAGATTCTAATTTTTTGCTTCTAAGTTTTCCTCTTGTATAAGGTATGATACAATAAGAACAAAATGCATTACACCCATCTTGTATTTTAACAAAAGCACGAGTATGATTTATAAATTTATCTATTTCCATATCTTCAAAAGATACTTTTGATAAATTATAAATTTTCTTTATTTTATTGTTATTTTTTCTATATTCTTCAATTAATTGTACTATTTTTGATTTATCTTTATTTCCAATTACAATATCTGCATCTATTTCTTCTGATTTTACTTGTGAATAACAGCCCATTACTACTATAATAGCATTAGGATTATTTTTTTTGGCTAAAGATATAGCTTTTCTACTTTTCTTATCGCTTTGATTAGTTACACTACAAGTATTAATAATATAAATATCTGCATAAGTTGTAAAATCAACAATTTCATAGTTGTTTTTTTTAAGAAGTGAAATAACGTATTCACTTTCATATATATTTACTTTGCATCCTAAAGAATAAATAGCAACTTTCATTATTTTAAAACTCTTTTCTTTGGTTTATTTAATTCTTTATAAATAGCAAAAACTATTTCATTTAATAAATTTACTTCTTTTTCTTTTAATCCATATTCACTACCAGATACTAATAATTTTTCAATGTCTACTTCATTTATTAAATAACTAGGAATATATAAATCACCACTAAAAGTATCATAAGTTACAAATAAATTAGAGCGATAATAATCTTTATATGCAGTTGGATTAAAGAAAATAGATCCATTTTCATAAGAACCACTGAATTTCATAATATCTATATCACTTCTGACAATAACTGTAGCATTCCATTTGCTTTCTTGATTTACTTGTTGTACTTCTATTTGATTAAAGTTATCAAAAGTATATATTTTTTCATGATTTTTTGTTCCACTAATTATTTGTAATTTATATTCTTGATTATCATCTCTTGAATTAACGACATTTAATATAAGATCTAGCCACTCTTGATTAGTTAGTTTTAGTTTTCTAACTTCATCTATTATTTTATTTACATTAACTAAATCAAGATAAATGTTATCTTTAACTTCATCTAAAATGTCTTCATCACTACAAGCTCTTTCTAATTCTTTTTGTTGTTTTAACAATTCTTTCATTGTTCTAAATTTTTCTACTTCTAACATAATTACTCCTCTTCTTTTTATTTTCATTAAATACTAATTCATATAAAGAATCTAATTCTTCTTTATATAAACTATCATTAATACCATTTTTTAATAATTTATAAAAATTTCTTTTTTTATCAAAATAATCACTTATATTACCATAAAATGCATCAAATAAAACAAAATTATTATCTAAATAGTATTCATAATATAAATCAGGTGCAAAAAAGATAATTCCACTTTGTTCATCTGGTGCAATATTATAAGGATTAATGTTTTCTTCTACAAATAATATTGCATTCCATTTTATATTATTTCTAATACCACTTATTAATTTTAAGTTATATTCTCTATCTCTACTACTAATAATTTTAGCAATTATTTTTAACCAATCACTATTAGTTTTATTAGCATTTAAAATACTATCTACAACTAAATCAGATTCATATTTATATTTTAAATTTTTAATAATTTTATCTTCCATATAACACCACCGCATATATAATACTACATACTAATATAATAGTCAAATTCCTAATAAAACTATAACATTTGATAAGCATTTTATCAAGTAATAGACATAATGTTTACACTAAACTATTTTTTATAACTGACTTTATCTATAGTTTTGTTTTCTAATTTTTCATAACAACTTGCATAATATAAAGTATTATTTAGAGCAACTTTATATATTTCTTCTCTTGCTTGAGGATTATCTAATACTTTCATATTAGAGTCAAAGTCTTTAGTATAATCTTTTTCATTTATAAAAGTTTTACTACCTAATGTTTGATATTCTCTTTTGAATTTTAATGGATTATTATATATATCATAATTATAACCAGTAGTTAGACTTTGTTCTAAATTTAGAGGGGTATAAAATTTATTTTTTATTTTCTCATTTTTATCTTCACTATAGAGTCTAGTTAATCTTTGTACTTCTCCAAAATAAGTAGCACACATATTTCTACCTGTTTGCATTGATAAATATAATAATAAATTCCAATGGGATTTTTTTAATTTTTCATCATTATTTAATGTTTGACATATTTTATCAATAGTTTTTCTATCTACTATAAATTTTCGTTGTTCATAATCAAAATCATTTTCTAAAACGTATAATATTCCATATGTTCCACCATAACAAATACCATCTTCACTTAATCCTATACTACCAGGATTTATATACCAAAGATCATTATTTTTTCTATTATCAAAATTAACTTCTCGATGGGAATGGCCAAAAATTAAAGTATCTATATTATTGTTAGTTATTATATTTTTAACTTCATTAGTATTTGAATAGTGGCTAATTAATGCTTTCTTTTTATTAGGAAATTCTATAATTTTATATTCACTAAATTGTTCTAACCATTTTATATCATCATCACTTAAATCATTATAAGCTAATAATAGATTTCCATTATGATAAGTTTCATCCCAATTTGGTTTATCTTTTCTAATCATGTCTTTTTCCCTATTTCCTAAAATAATGTCTACTTTGTATAATTTTTCTAAATTTCTAATTAATTTAATTATTTCTTTAGTATAAGGAAAATCAGTAATCATATCTCCTAGAAAGATAAAATGAGTAACTTTTTCTTCTAATAATTGTTCAATGACTTTTTTTAAATAGTAATAATTGCCATGAATATCAGAAATAATACCAACTTTTTCTATCATTGATTATCATCTCGTAATTTTGCATTAAATTTATTTACTACATTTTTAATAATTTTATCAATGTTAATATTAACTTCATCATCTGTTAGTGTTTTTTTATCGTCTACAAATGTTAATTTTAAGGCTATTGATTTATTATTAATACCTATATTTTCGTTCATATAAACATCAAATATTTCAATTTTATTTAAGTTTTTACCACCACTTTGTTTTATTTGATCTACTATTTTTTGAGCTTCTATTTTTTTATCTATAATAAATGATAAGTCTTTTACTACTGCAGGGTATTTATTTATTGGTACAAATTGTATTTTTGAAGTTCTTATTGAAAATAATTTATCTAGATTAATTTCTGCAACAAAGATGTCATCTTTTGTTTCTAAAGGACTTATTTTTCCTAATATTCCTATTTCTGTTCCCATAACTATGATAGAAGCACTAATACCAGGGTGAAGTTGTTGTGGAATATTGTTAGTAGTAAAGCTATATCTATTTTTATATCCTAAATAATCTAATAGTTGTTCAACTATACCTTTTACAATGTAAAAGTCTACTTTAATTTTATTTAAAGAGTTAATATAGTTACCGCTTAATAATAATGCTAATTTATTTTCTTCTTTGTATTCATTTTTTTCACGATAAAATCCTTTGCCAATTTCAAAGATTGATATATCTAAATAGTTTCTATTTTTATTGTATTCATATATTTCTTTTAAAGAAGGTATTAAGCTATATCTTAAGGTTGTTCTTTCTTCACTCATTGGATCAGCAATTTTGATTTTTTCAAATTTATTATTAACATATTTATCAATATCTTTATCGTTTATTAAGCTATAGCTTAATGTTTCATTTAATCCTAAAGATATCATTTTATTTCTTATATCTCTTTTTATTTTGTTAAATTTTCCAATTTTTCCATCAAATATAGGTAATTTTGCTTTAATATTATCCATACCATAAAATCTACCTATTTCTTCAATTAAATCTTCTTTTATGTTAATATCTAATCTTCTAGTGGGTACTTTTACTTTTAATGTTTGATTGTTATCTTCTATTATGAATCCTAAACGATTTAATATGTCTATAGATGTTTTTTTAGGTATGTCTATGCCTAATACTTTTTTTATTTTATCTATTTCTATTTCAATTTCTTTATCGACATTATTTGTCTTATCATAAGTACACATTCCACTAATTATGGTTGCATCTGCGTATTTTTCTAATAAATGAGCACTTCTTTCTATTGCCATATATGTTCTTTTTGGATCTATTCCTTTTTCAAATCTATTAGATGCTTCACTGCGAAGAATTTTTTTAGATGTTTTTCTTACTTTTATATTATCAAAAATTGCAGATTCTATAATAATATCAACTGTATCGTTTTCTACTTCTGTGTTGTATCCTCCCATGACTCCTGCTAATCCGATTGCTTCTTTTTCGTTTGCAATTACTATGTCTTCTTCGTTTAAAGTTCTTTGAATTTTATCTAGTGTTGTTAGTTTTTCGTTATTATAGGCGTTTCTAACGATTATTTTGTTTCCTAATCTTTTTGCATCATAAAAATGTAGTGGTTGTCCTGTTTCTAACATAACATAATTAGAAATATCTACTACGTTATTTATTGGTCTGATACCTGATGCAATTAAGCGATTTTTTATAAAGTCTGGGCTTGGTTTGATTTTTAGATTGATTGCTTTTTTTGCTAAAAATAAAGAGCAATCATTAGTTTTTATATCAATTTTAAATTCATCATTAATATCTATATTTTTATCTGGTTTATAAGTTAGATCAATGTCTTTTATTTTTTTGTTATAAATGGCTCCAATTTCATAAGCCATTCCTAATATGCTAAGTAAATCAGCACGATTAGATGTTAGTTCAAAATCTATTACTTCATCGTCTAATCCTAATGCTTTAATGGCATCAGTGCCTATTTCTACATCAGTTTTAAATTCATAGATTCCTTCTTTATCTTTATCTGATAAAAATTTATTATCTAATCCTAGTTCTTCTAATGAACATAGCATTCCATTAGATTCTACTCCTCTAATTGTTGTTTTCTTTATTTTTCCATTTGGTAAGTTAGCGGGTGGTTTTGCAACAATTACTTTCATTTTCTCTTTTACGTTAGGAGCTCCACATACTATATTTAATAATTCACTTTTTATATCTACTACACATACATGTAAATGATCAGAATCTGGATGTTTTTGACATTTTATTACTTGTCCTACTACTAAATTAGTTGCATTAATTAAAGGCCCAGCACTTTCATATTCATTTCCAACGTTTGTCATATCTTCTGCTAGTTTGTTAATTGTTATTTCTTTGTCTAAATCTATATAATCACATAAAAATTTTCTACTTAATTTCATTATTATCGTCCCTTCTGTCAAATTGTTCTAAAAATCTAATGTCATTTCCATATATTGTCCTAATATCGTTAATAGAATATTTAAACATTGTGAATCTATCTATTCCTGTTCCAAAGGCAAAGCCTTGATATTTATTTGGATCATAACCGCACATTTGTAATACGTGGGGATGTACCATACCTGCTCCTAGTACTTCTATGAATCCTGTTTGTTTACATAAATTGCATCCTTTTCCTCCACATTTAAAACAAGAAATATCTACTTCTACTGATGGTTCTGTAAATGGAAAATAGCTTGGTCTAAATCTTACTGTTGTTTTTTCTCCTAAAAATTTTTTTAAAAACAATTCTAAAGTTCCTTTTAGATCTGCCATAGATACGTTTTCATCTATAACTAAGCCTTCTATTTGCATAAATTGATGTGAATGGGTAGCATCTTCGTCTTTTCTATATACTTTACCAGGACATACTATTTTTAGAGGGCCTTTTTCTTTATTTTCTTCCATTGCTCTTACTTGTGCAGCGGATGTTTGACTTCTTAATAAATAATTTTCATATTCATTTTCTAAATAAAATGTATCTTGAGCATCTCGTGCAGGATGTCCTTTTGCGATATTTAATTTTTGAAAACAGTTTTCATCACTTTCTAGTTCTGGTCCATCATATATTGTATATCCCATTGATAAAAATAGATCTTCAAATTCTTCTATAACTCTTGATATTGGATGTTTGCTTCCATACTTAATTTTAGTAGCGGGTAATGTTATGTCTATTCTTTCGCTTTCTAGTTTTTGATTTATTAATTCTTGGTTTAGTTTTTCATACATTTCTTTGTATTTTGTATTAAATGTTTGTTTTAAATCATTTAATTTTATTCCAAATTCTTTTTTCTTATCATCATCAATACTTTTAATTGTAGAGTTTAATGTAGTAATTTTTCCTTTTTTTCCTAAATATTCAATTTTTAAATCGTTTAATTTTTTAATTGTATCTATTGTTTGTAAATCTTTTAATAATTGTTCTTTTATTATTTTTATGTTATCCATTTTTTCCTCCTTATTGGTTTTCTAATAAAATTATAATTTCATCTTTTGTTAATGTTTTTTCATAATTTTTAATTATTTTTATAAATTCATTATGATTAATGGCAATTTCTTCTATCATGTTATAAATTACTTTATCTATATTAGTAATACCATATTTGATTAGGTATCTAATGTTTAGGTTAGTATCTATATAATTAGTGTGTAATTTTTCTAAAATATAGTTTGGTTTTTTATTTATTTTTTTAAATGTGTCATTTGATACATATTTTAATAAATAATCTATTTCATACATTTTTACCTCCATAATAAAAAGATGAGACCAAAAGGACGAGAAAACCCGCGGTACCACCTTTTTTTATAACTATGTTATACACTCAAATCTTAACGCGATTATACGATTAAAACTAAAGGGTGAATTCATATTAATAACTAGTTTTACTTTCACCTTACTAAAACTCTCTTTATAGTTATTTTTTTAATATTACTACTTCCTTATTGTCGTTTTATTAAATTGTCATTAATTCTTTTTCTTTGTCTTTTAGTTTGTCTTCAACTATTTTATTAAATTCATTAATTAATTCTTGAACTTTATCATTTGCTCTTTTGATTTCATCTTCGCTTATATCCAAATTATCTATTGCTTTGTTTGCTTCTTGTCGAATGTTACGAAGAGCTATTTTGGCTTCTTCTGCTAGTTGTTTTACTTGTTTTACTAGTTCACGTCTTCTTTCTTCTGTTAAAGCAGGTATTACTATAAATATTGATTCTCCATTGTTGTTTGGTGTTAAGCCTATGTCTGCTTCAAATATAGCTTTTTCAATATCTTTTAAAATGTTTTTATCAAATGGTTTGATTGATAATTGTCTAGCTTCTGGTATTGAAATATTTGCTAATTGTTTGATCGGAGTATCTGTTCCATAATAATTAATGGTTATATCATTTAATATATTTGGATTAGCTCTGCCTGCGCGTACGTTTGTAAATTTGTGTTCTAAAGAATTAATTGATAGTTCCATTTTTTCTCTTGCATTTTGTAATATTTTATCCACATCTATCTTCCCTTCAAAAATATTATATCATTTTACTTATTTAATGTCAAAAGTTTTATTTTTTTATCATCGTTAAAAGATGCTTCTAAATAGTCTTTATTATGGTATTTTCCTTTTGTTTCGTTGTATAAATCATATGCTATTTTTTTATCTTCTTGTAATAACAAATTAATACTATCTACATATATTACATCTAATATTTTTTCAATAATAGCTTGGTTTGGTAAATTATTTTTTGATTTTCTTCGTAAAATTAAGAAGTTATATAAATTTTTTGATAAATAATCATTTCTAATAATTCTATAATTATATATCAGTCCACTTTCTGTTTTATCAAAAATATCATATAATAATTTTGAATATAGATAAGTATTATCAAAATCTTTATCGCTTCTTAACAAGTTTAAGTTTGTTTTGCCAAATACTTCTACTAAGGCGTATTTATAGTTAATTAGTTTAGTTTTTATTTCACTACTAACAACTAAGTTTATATAAACATTCAAGTTACATATAAATATTTCTAATAAGTCATCAAATAAGCGATTTTCTACTAGATAAGTATTGATATTTCTTTGTTTTAAAAATTCTTTTTCTTCTATACTATGATATACTATACGACTAGATTCTATAAATTTGCTAATTCCTTCTTTAGCTAAATAATTTTCTTTTACTAATAGTTTTAATCTTAAATCAGCATTAATAGCAAAATCGAGTTTTAAAAGAGGTAAAATGATAAATTTATCATTAATATCTGATAAGCTATCATATACGCATCCATCATCTATTATACTTAATATTCCTACTGTTTCTTGTAAGTTTAGTTTTTTATATTTTTGCTGTTCTTCTTTTAATTTAGTTTTTAATTTTTTATATATTTTTATATACATATCTTTATCGCCATTAATTTCTGTATGAAATAAATCACTATACAATATACCAATATCTTCACTATAGGATGATAAATTGTTTATTTCTATTTTAATTTCCTCTTCACTCATAAAATCACCTTGCAAGTATTATAACAAATTTTTACTATTTTTCAAGTTTTTCTGATAATATTTGGTCTAAAGAAAGTATTTTATATCCTTTAGAGACTATAAAATTAATTATTTGAGGAAATTCATCAATTGTTTTAGTGTTTGCTTCGAGTAAAATTAAGCTTCCGTTTGTAATGTTATTTTTTATATTGTTATATGCGTGATTATTGGTTATAATTGTTGGATATATTGTGTGCATTTTTTGCTTTTTACAAGTGTTTAAAGTTGTTATATTTTTAGTATCTGTTATACAATATAAAGATTTATTGTTAAAATTATTATTAATCAAATTATTGGCATATACTAAAATATCTTTGGTATATTTTTGATCTTGGGTATATGGATAGACAGAATAGTTATCTTTTTTTAATTCTTTTAGATTATTTGCAAGTAGTTTGTAATCTATAAATATATTTATATATACGTCTTTAATTGTTAATACTTGTTTTAAATCATTTTCATTGTTTATTACAAATATTAAGGCTATGTTTTTGAGTTTATTGTTTGCTTTGACTATATATTTATCATAAATTTTAGATATAGAGTTATCTACTTGTATTTTTTTATAAGATAATAATATATCTTTATATATTCCTATTTGTTTCATTTCTTTATAGCTTTTTTCTACGTCTACTTCACATCCGTTTAAGCCTAAAGTAATGGTATCTTTGGTAACAATAGCGGGTGTTGGTTCTATTTTATAATTGTCTTTTTCATTGTTTATTTTGATCATTATATCATCTTGTTGCCATACTACATCAATAATAGTTTCAGTATAAAAAAAACTAAAACATATTAAGCTTATGAGTCCAATTGTTTTTATTACATTTTTCAAAATATCACCCATAATAATATATGTTATAGTTATTTTTTAAATTCTTTTTTCTTTATTTTTATATTTTTTTTATTATTAATAATAGCATTAGTAAATTCTTCATCAATTAAATCATCAACGATACGATTTAATGATCTAGCTCCTTTATTATCAATTAATGCTTCTTCTGCGATAAAGTTAATTAAGTCTGGTTCAATTTGAAAATTTATTCCTAAACTTTTAAATGTTTTTTTCATGATGCCTAATCTACCTTTTGGAGATTTTAATATATCTATTAATATTTCTTTAGTCATTGGGTTTAAGTATCGTATTTTATTTATTCTCCCCATAATTTCTGGTTCAAATCCATAATTTACTATTTTATCAGTTATGCTTGTTAATTGTTTGATATTATTTAATCTAAATCCTTTATCATTAAATCCAATTAATTTATTTTGTTTATCGTTTTCTAAATCAGAAAAAGCTCCAAGGAATATAAATGTTAAACCATGAGTATTAAATTCATATTCTTTCTCATCAATTGTTATTTCTCTACTACTTCCTTCAATTAATGTTAATAATGAACGTTGGACACCTTCTTTATTGATTCCAGATACTTTTGAATTTTTTGATTTAGCTAATTTGTCAAATTCATCAATTACTAAAATTGAGCGTTGGGCTAAATCTATATCTTCTTTAGCATCAACCAATAATTTATATAACATGTGATCTACACTACTTCCAACATATCCAACTTCTGTATAAGTGGTTGCATCTACAACAGTCATAGGGATATTAATGTTTTCAGATATTTGTCTAATTATTTCTGTTTTTCCAACTCCAGTTGGTCCCATGATTAAAAGATTATGTTTAGCTTTTGAAATTTCTGATAGACTTAAGCTAGAAGCATACAACTTTTGGTTCCACTCTATAGATGCAAGTATTGATTTTACATGATCGTTCTGCCCTTTAACCACTTCCGTTACTTTTTTATATACGTCTAATGGTTTACTTTTATGTTGAATAATATCCATTAATTCTTGATTTGTAATAATATCTAGTTCTACTTTACCGTTTAAAACTTTAGTAGTAAAATATTTCCCGTCATAATATTCATCATATTTTTCCAATATATCAATTCCATAGTCTTCTGTTCCTTTTGGATAAAAATAATATTCATTGTCATCTTCTATACCAAGATTAATGTCATTAATAAACTTTTTCTCCCAATAAATCTGATTGTTAGATGCTTCTTCTTCATCATAACAACAAGAGACTATATATTCAAAGACCGAAAGTCGGTTACCTAAATATTCTACTTCTTTTTTTCTTAATACAAAACAAAAATTATCCATAATAACACTTCCTAGCGGTTTTATTATATTATAATTAGTCTAAATTGTAAAGAAAATTTATAAAGTAAATATTAGTATTACTTACCTCGCGATAAGTTATTTCTACTTCACTGGAATTTTTTATTCCTCCATAGACCAGTTTCGTGTGGTAGACACACTACTTTTTTATTTTATTTTTATATTTATATTTAATTAGATTGTTAGATGCTTCTCATATATATTTTTAAGCCT
>CALVVX010000037.1 GCA_944364015.1 uncultured Bacilli bacterium
TGTACAAATGGCAGCTGTACAGAAGTAACAATAAATAGTAATAGTAGCTATACAACAGGAGGAGGAAATTACGTATCAAATGTAAATCAAAGTACCACAGGAAACATATATGGAATATATGATATGAGTGGAGGAGCATGGGAATATGTAATGGGCAGCATGTCAAGTGGAAGTGGAAGCTATACGTATTACCCAAGAAATGCAGGAAGTAACTTTAGTTATAGTAGTACAACAGCCAAATACATAGATACATATGCATATGGAACAAGTTATTCTGATCAAACAGCATATAATAGAGCGAGGTTAGGAGATGCAACAGGAGAGGTAGTATCATCTAGTAGTTATGCATGGTACAATGATTACGCGTACTTCGTCGGCTCGTCTACCCCGTGGTTCTACCGCGGTGGTTACTATGGCGATGGCTCTGGTGCGGGCGTGTTCTACTTCGGCGACGACGATGGTAATGCGAACGGTTTTCGCTCGGCTCGTGCGGCTCTTCTAGCTTTATAAAAAAATATTTGCACAAAATTAATATTTGTGATAAACTTGAAGTATAGAAAGTAGGTTAGGATATGGCAAGATTTAATGAACAAAGAGCAATTGATGATATTAGGTTACTTGCTCTTGATATGATTAATGAGGCAGGAAGTGGTCATCCTGGTGTTGCACTTGGGGCTGCTCCAACTTTGTATACTTTGTTTATGAAGCATATGAATTATGATTTAGAAAGAAAGAATTGGATTAATCGTGATCGTTTTGTTTTATCAGCGGGGCATGCTTCTGCTTTGCTTTATGCAATTGGTTTTTATTTAACTGATGATTATTCTATTGTTGATTTACATAATTATCGTCGTCTTGATTCTTTAACTCCTGGACATCCTGAATATAATTTAAAAACTAGAGTTGAGGCTACTACAGGTCCTTTAGGAGAAGGTTTAGCTATGGCTGTTGGTATGGCTATTTCTTCTAAATATCTTTCTGCTACATATAATGTAGATGGTAAGAAAGGCTATAATTTATTTGATTATAATGTTTTTGCTTTTTGTAGTGATGGAGATATGATGGAAGGTATATCATATGAAGCAGCTTCACTAGCGGGTACTCTTGAGTTAGATAATTTAATTGTTATATATGATAAGAATAATATATCTTTAGATGGTAGTACTGATAAGACATTTACTGAAGATGTTGCAGGTCGTTTCTTATCTATGGGGTTTGATGTTTTTGAAGTTAAAGATGGAGAAAAAGTTAGAGAAATAGATAAAGCTATTAATAATGCTTTAAAATCAGATAAGCCTTCTTTAATTATAGTTAATACTATTATTGGTATTTATTCTAAATATGAAGATACTAATAAAATACATTCAAAACTTGATAAAGATGATTTAGAACAAATAAGAGAAGAATTAGGAGGTAGTGGTAGCTTTACTTATAATAAAGATAATATGAGTTTAGCACGTACTAATTTAAAAAATAGATTAAGTGGTATTTATGCTGATTGGTATCATGAATATGAGAAGTTTTGTTCTGCTAATAGTGAAGAAAAACAAGAAAGTTTAAATAATATTATTAATAATGAAAAAATTACTTTACAACTTGATAAAGTAATAGATATGTCTAAATTATTTGTAGATAAAGCTTTAACTGATGTTAATTATCAAATTATGAATGTAATTGCTGCTTTTGTTCCTAATTTTATAGGAGGAAGTAGTGATGTAGTTAATTCTACTAAAACTTATTTAAAATCTAAAGGAGATTTTAGTAGTGATAATAACAGTGGTCGTAATATTTATTTTGGTGTTAGAGAACATGCAATGGGTGCTATTTTAAATGGTATGGCTTTATGTAATTTAAGAGTATTTGGTTCTACTTTTTTAGTTTTTTCAGATTATTTAAAACCTGCTTTAAGACTTAGTTGTATGATGAAATTACCTGTTTGTTATATATTTAGTCATGATACATTTTTAATTGGACAAGATGGAGCAACTCATCAACCTATTGAGCAACTTGCTATGCTTCGTAGTATTCCTAATATTACAGTTTATCGTCCATGTGATTATCAGGAATTGATTGGTAGTTGGAATATTATTTTAAAAAGTGCTCGTCCATCAGTTTTAGTTTTATCAAAATTTCATACTAAAGCATTAGAGTTTTCTTCACATGAACATGTAAAATATGGTGCTTATATAGTTAGTGAAGTTAAAAATGCGCTTGATTTAATTATTATTGCTACTGGTAGTGAAGTTCCACTTGCTATTAGAATTAAAGAAGAACTTCTTAAAAATTATATTGAAGCTCGTGTTGTTAGTATGCCTAGTGTTGAACTTTTCTTAAAACAGGATGATAATTATCAAGAACAAATACTTCCTAAAGGTTATCGCAGAGTAGTTATTGAATTTTCTAATGATCCAGTATTTTATCAATTTGTTAATAATAAAAATGATTTAATTAATATTAATAGTTTTGGAAAAAGTGCTACTACTGATGAAATTGCCCAAGATTTTGATTTAGATATTGCTAGTATTGTTATTAAAATTAAAAATATGTTATAATTCGACAAATTAATTAAATGATTACTCTTATAATATTATTGGTGATATTATGAGAGTGTTTTATGTTTTTAAGATTAATAAATATTTTTCTTATGTATATCAAAATAAGGCTTATAAGATGTATAAATTATTAGAAGAGATATATTATGCTAAAGATTATGATTTAAAATTAATAGTGGGTTATTTTAAGCAAATGGTTGATAATTTTGATCAAGAACAAGTTAATCGTTATTTATATAAAAATTTAGTTAAAGTTAATGATTATTATAAGAAAGATAATATGCATATTATATATAATAATTATGAATATACTAAATTATTAGTAAATAAAGATAGTATAAAGATTAAGACTAATTTAACGAATCCTTCTATTTTTAATTATTTAAGTAATTTAGATAATATATTTATTGTAGATTTTAATAATAAAACTTATTTTTGGTTAAAAAAAGATTGTCAAAAAGTGTAAAAACTGATAAAATTAGTTTAGGAGGAAAGAAATATGGAATGGTTTGCATTAAGAGATATATTATATTTAATAATAGGATTATTAATTGGAGCAGTTGCAGGATTTTTCTTAGCTAGAAAGTTTATGAAAAAATATATGAAAGAAAATCCTCCAATTAATGAGCAGATGATTAAGGCAATGATGAGTCAAATGGGAAGAACACCTTCTCAAAAACAAGTTAATCAGATGATGAAGCAAATGAATAAATTTATGTAATTATAAGAAAAATTTAGGCGAGGTATTATTATCTTGCTTTTTTTGTGTATTATTTTCTATATTATTATTGCTAGTTTCGTTTTTAAATGCTTTAGCTACTTTTAACATAGAACGCATATTATGTATCATTGGACCAGTTTGTTTTACTATTGGAATTGCTTGATTAATTACTCCTAGTGTTTTAGAAGTATTATTTAGTAAGTTAGACCAATTTATAGAATTAACACTTCTAGTTATACGTGAGAATATGTTTGCATTTGGCATTTTATATGGCATTTGATAGAAAGTATTATAAGGATAGTAAAAGTTATTTGGATACATATTTTGCCTCCTTCCTAAAATAATATATGTAAAAAGACTAAAAATAGTTAAAAAAAAATAAATTTTATGTTACAATATTAATATAAAAGAGTAAGGGAAATGATAATATGAAAGAAAATCCAAATAAAACTAATAATGTTAATCAACAGCAAGTAGTTGTTAATATGGATAGTATTAGCAATACTCAGACTGATAATGTAAATAAGTTAGGAAAAAAGCCTAAAAAGATTAGGTATAAATATACTGTTAAGGATAAAAATGGTAAGGTTGTAAATGGTTATTTTGATGCTTTTTCTAAAATTGATGTTCATTCTTTTTTATTGGCACAGAATTATGAGATTGTAAATATAGTGGAAGATAAAGTATCTACTAAATTAGGACTTGCTGCTTTAGCTCCTAGAAAGAAGATGCGTGCTAAAGAGTTGAATTTCTTTTTAACACAATTATCTACTTATATTAAATCAGGAATACCACTAGTGGAATCTATTGCTATTTTGAGTCGTCAGACTAAAAAGAAACAAGATAGATATTTATATCAACGTTTAGTTTTTGAATTAAATAAAGGTTCTTCTTTTAGTGAGGCTTTGACTAGACAAGGTAGTGTTTTTCCTAATTTGCTTATTAATATGGTAAAGACTTCTGAATTAACAGGAGATTTAACTAGTATATTAGATGATATGGCTAATTATTATCGTAATCGTGATGCAACTAGAAAACAAATTATTAGTGCTATGACATATCCTACTGTTGTATTTTTATTTGCAATTATTATAATTACTTTTATAATGGTATATGTTGTTCCAGAATTTGTTGGTATATATGATGAGGCTGGTATGAATTTACCATGGATTACTTTGATGATTATACATATTAGTGATTATTTGGAGACTAATTATATAATTATTGCACTTTTAGTAGTCCTATTAATTGGAGGAATTATTTTACTTTATAAAAATGTTTCTTCCTTTAGGGGATTTTGTCAAAATATATTGATGAGAATACCTGTTGTTAAGAATATTATTATGTATAATGAGGTAGTAATGTTTACTTCTACTTTTGCTTCTTTAGTTAATCATGATGTATTTATTACAGATAGTATGGAAATATTAAAAACTATTAGTAATAATGAGATATATAAAAAGCTAATATCTAATGCTATTGATAATTTAAGTAGAGGCGAGGGTGTTTCTAAAGCATTCCAAGGTCATTGGGCTTTTCCACCGACTGCTTATGAGATGTTAGTAACAGGAGAGAGAACTGGTAGATTAGGACCAATGATGCAAAATGTTGCGGATTATTATCAAGAAGAACAAAAAAACTTAGTTACGCAACTTAAAAGTTTAATTGAACCTGTTATGATAATCTTTCTAGCGGTAGTCGTTGGTATAATTTTACTATCAATAGTTATTCCAATGTTTTCTATGTATGGTAGTATTATAGAATAGGGTGGTAATATGCAAGTTTTATTTTACATAATCTTCTTTATTATAGGTAGTATAATGGGATCTTTTTTCCATGCTACTGCAACTAGATTATCTAAAGAAGAGTCAATTATTAAGCCTGCTTCACATTGTCATTATTGTAATCATAAATTAAAATGGTATGAATTGATTCCAATTATTTCTTTTATTATTCAAAAAGGAAGATGTAGATGTTGTAATAAAAATTTACCAATTAGTTATCTTATAATTGAAATAGCTACTGGTTTATTGTATTTAATTAGTTATCATGCTTTTGGATTTAGTCCTCAGTTAATTATTGCACTTAGTTTTATATCGATATTAATTATTAATATTATTAGTGATATTGAATATATGATTATTTTAGATGAAGTTTTATTATTTGGTATTTGTTTAATTATAATTTTATATTTTTTCTTATTTGGTTTTCATGAATGTGCTTATCATATTATAGATGGTATTATTGCGTTTTTTATTATGTATTTTATAAAAATAATTGGAGATTTAATATTTAGACGTGAATCTATGGGTGGTGGCGATATAAAGTTAATGTATTTATTTGGATTAGTTTTAGGATTAAAGTTATCTGTTGTTACTATTTTTTTAGCTACTTTTATTGCTTTTCCAATTGCATTAATTATATTGTTTAGTAGAAAAGATAATCTAATTCCTTTTGGTCCTTTTTTGAGTATGGCTGCAATATTAATTTTAATATCTAAAATAGAAATAGATCAAATAATAAATTTTTTGGTGAAGTAATATGAAAAAAAGTATTGGTTATTTAATTGTTTTATTTATAGTAATTATTTGTTATTTTTTCTTTAATGATAGTTATGCTGTTTTAGAAAAAGAAGTAAGTAGTTTAGATAATCCTTATATTGAAGTTCATTTTTTAGATGTAGGACAAGGAGATAGTATTTTTATTGAAATAAATAATTCTAAAACTATGTTAATAGATGCTTCTACTAGTTCTTATGGTAATTTTATTATTGATTATATTAATAGTTTAGGTTATGATAGAATTGATTATTTAATTGCTACACATCCTCATGCTGATCATATTGGTAGTATGCAAGATATTGTTTTAGAATATGATATTGGAGATATTTATATGCCTAAAGTTTCTACTAATACAAAAACTTATGAGAATTTACTTACTGCAATTGATGATAAGAATTTAACTATTAAGAAGGCTTATAAGGGTGTTAAAATTATTGATGAAGATGAATTAGATGTTAGTATTTTGTCTCCTACTAAAGATGAGTATGATAATTTGAATAATTATTCTGCTGTTTTAAAATTAACATATAAAAATGTATCTTATTTATTTATGGGAGATAGTGAAGAGGAAGTAGAAGAAAATATTTTAGATGATGTTAAAGCAGATGTTATTAAAATAGCTCATCATGGTTCTAATTCTAGTAGTAGTTTAGAGTTTTTAAAAAAAGTAAGTCCTACTTATGCAGTTATATCAGTAGGAGAAGATAATTCTTATAATCATCCACATAAAGAAGTATTGGATAGATTAGAAGAAATAGGTAGTACTGTTTATAGGACTGATTTAGATGGTAATATTATAATATCTACTGATGGAAATAAAATAATGATAGATAAGGAGAAAAAATGAGATTAGTAATTGATAGATTCGAAGAAAATTTTGCAGTTTTAGTAGATGATGATGGTATAGAGTATAATGTAGATAGATTGTTATTTAAAAATAGTAAGGAAAAAGATGTTATCTTTATTACTTATAGTAGTAAAGATACAAAAGATCAAGAACAAAAAATTAATAAACTTATGAATAAATTATTTGAAGATTGATTAAAAAAAGAACTAATAAATATATATGTGTATTTATTTGTTTTTTTTAATAAAAATGCTTGCATTTCATAAAATTATTTGATACAATATTGAACGTATAACTGGCTTAGATGTGCAAAGTTGCTGATACACCCGGTTAAGTTGTTTAATAATTATAAGGTTTATCAGGTAATTTGTACGGAGCAAGTCTGTACTAGATATAGGCGAAGGGAGGATAGCAGATGTCAAAAACAAAGTTAAGTATCAAACTTAAGGCGTATGAACACAGTATCATTGATAAAGCAGCAGCAAAAATTGTTGATACTGTAAAAAGAACTGGTGGCGAAGTTAGTGGTCCAATTCCACTACCTACTGAAATTAAAAAATATACAATCTTAAGAGCGGTACATAAGTACAAAGATTCGAGAGAACAATTCGAGCGTCGTACCCACAAAAGACTTATTGTTATCAATAACCCAAGTAAGGAAACTGTTGATGCTCTTCAACATTTAGATTTACCTAGTGGTGTTGATATCCAAATCAAATTATAGAAAGGAAGAAAAATATGAAAGGAATCTTAGGTCGTAAGATCGGAATGACTCAAGTATTTGCTACTGATGGAAAGTTAACTCCAGTAACAGTTATTGAAATAGAACCTAATATTGTAAGTCAAATTAAGACTGATGCAGTTGATGGTTATAATGCTATACAACTTGCTACTGTTGAGAAGAAAGAAAAAAGAGCAAATAAAGCCGAAGTTGGTCATTTAAAGAAAGCTAATACCACACCTAAGCGCTTCTTAAGAGAAATTAGAGGTGTCGATATTAGTGCATATGAATTAGGCAAAGAATTAAAAGCCGACCTCTTTACAAAAGGAGAAATGGTTGATGTAACCGGTATTTCTAAAGGTAAAGGATTTCAAGGTGTTATTAAACGCCATAATCAATCACGTGGTCCAATGAGCCATGGTAGCCAATATCATCGTGGTGTTGGTTCTATGGGTACATTATTACCAATGCGTGTTTTACCAGGTAAAAAATTACCAGGTCATATGGGAAATGTTCAAGTTACAGTGCAAAATTTGGAGATTATTGATATTGATTTAGAAAATAATGTTATTTTGGTTAAAGGTAATGTTCCAGGAGCTAAAAAGTCTTTAGTATTAATTAAGAGTGCAGTTAAGAATAAAGATGTAGTAAAAACTCCAGTAGAATTAATCACATATGAAGAAGTTGTAACTTCTAATAATGATGATACTGCTTCTTTAGAAGATAGTGTTGAAGAAACTAAAACAGAAGAGGAAAGTAAGTAATTACTTAAGGAGGAATTAATATGTCTAAAATTAGTATGTTAAATCAAAATGGAGAAAAAGTTAAGGACATTAATTTAAAAGATAACATTTGGAATATTGAACCTAATGATGCAGTACTTCATAATCATATTATTTTATCACTTGCATCACTTAGACAAGGCACTCATAGCACTAAAACTAGAACAGAAGTACAAGGCGGAGGTAAAAAGCCTTATCGTCAAAAAGGAACAGGAAATGCTCGTCAAGGTAGTATTCGTGCTCCACAATATCGAGGTGGTGGAATAGTATTTGGTCCTAAACCTAGAGATTATTCTAAAAAGATGAATAGAAAAGAAAGAAGATTAGCATTAAAGTCTGCATTAGCATATAAATATCAATCTAATGAGTTAATTGTAGTTGATAATATTGAATTTAAGACTAATAAGACTAAAGAGATGTTAAATTTATTAGAAAAATTAAATATTGCTAATAAAAAAGTAATTGTAGTTATTGATACTTTAGATGAAAATATTTGTTTATCTGCAAGAAATTTGGCTAATGTTAAAGTATTATTAGCAGAAGAGGTTAATACTCTAGATTTAGTTAGTGCAGATAATATGTTAATTACTCAAAAAGCATTAGCAAAATTAGAGGAGGCAAGAGATGATGAATAATTATCGTGATATAATTATTGCACCAATAGTTACTGAGAAGACTGCTCTTTGTGCTAATGAGAATAAAGTAGTTTTTAAGGTTAGTTTAAAGGCTAATAAGACACAAATTAAACAAGCAGTAGAAAAAATATTTGGTGTAAAGGTATTAAGTGTTAATACTCTTAATTCTCATCCTAAAAAAAGAAGAGTAGGAAAATATAGCGGTATGAGTAAAAAATATAAAAAGGCTATAGTTAAATTAGAAAAGGGAAGTAGTATTAGTTTCGACTAATAAATGAGGAGGAATAAATATGGCAATAAGAATTTATAAACCAATTACTAATGGTTCAAGACAAAGAAGTGTTTTGACAAGTGATGAGATAACCAAAACTACTCCTGAAAAAAGTCTTGTTGTTACTAAAAAGAAAATAAGTGGACGTAACAATCAAGGAAAAATTACAGTTAGACATCGTGGCGGCGGTGTTAAGAGAAAATATCGTTTAATTGATTTTAAAAGAATTAAAGATGGAATTGAAGCTGTTGTTGCTAGTATAGAGTATGATCCTAATAGAAGTGCTAATATTGCTTTATTAAATTATAGGGATGGTTCTAAAGCTTATATTATTGCTCCAAAGGATTTGAAAGTAGGAGCTAGTGTAGAAAGTGGAGAAAAAGTAGATATTAAAGTTGGTAATGCGATGCCAATTATGAATATTCCAGTAGGTACTGTAATTCATAATATCGAACTTCGTCCTAGAAAAGGAGCTCAACTTGCTCGTTCAGCGGGTAATAGTGCTCAAATATTAGGTCGTGAAGGTAAATATGTATTAGTAAGACTTGCAAGTGGAGAGACAAGAAAAATTTTAGGTACTTGTCGTGCAACAATTGGTGTTGTAGGTAATGAAGATCACGGATTAGTTAAAATTGGTAAAGCTGGACGTAGACGTCATATGGGA
Organism: uncultured Bacilli bacterium; assembly: GCA_944364015.1. Taxonomy (GTDB): domain Bacteria; phylum Bacillota_I; class Bacilli_A; order RF39; family UBA660; genus CALVVX01. Next base: position 9,755 of record CALVVX010000037.1, read on the forward strand.
ATTAGACCTACTGTACGTGGTAGTGTTATGAACCCTAATGATCACCCACATGGTGGTGGAGAGGGTCGTGCTCCAATTGGTAGAAGTGGTCCAATGACTCCTTGGGGTAAACCAGCTTTAGGTTATAAGACAAGAAAGAAGAAAAAACAATCTGATAAATATATAATTACTCGTCGTAAGAAGAAATAAAAGAAAGGATGATATAAATGCCTAGAAGTTTAAAAAAAGGACCTTTTGTAGATGCAAGTTTATTAAAAAAGGTTCAAGTTTTAAATGAATCTGGAAAAAAAGAAGTTATTAAAACTTGGTCTCGTCGTTCAACTATTTATCCTGAATTTATTGGACATACATTTGGTGTACATAATGGCCGTGATTTCATTCCAGTTTATGTTACTGAAGATATGGTTGGACATAAATTAGGAGAATTTTCTTTAACACGTAAATGTGGTGGACACGGCGCAGATAAAGGTAAGAAGTAATCAGTTAGGAGGATAATATGGAAAAAAATGAAGTTAGAGCAGTTGCTAAAACTGTTAGAATTGCTCCTCTTAAGAGTCGTTTAATTGTTAATTTAATTAGAGGAAAAATGGTTACAGAGGCTAAAGCAATTTTAAAAAACCAACCACAAAGAGCGGCAAGAGTAGTAGAAAAAGTTTTAAATTCTGCTGTTAGTAATGCGGTTAATAATAATAATTTAAAAGAAGAAAATTTATATGTAAAAACAATTTATGTAGATGAGGGAATCGTAATGAAAAGAGCAAAGATGGATTCTCGTGGACATGTTGGTAGAAATGATCATAAAACAAGTCATATTACAGTTATTGTAAGTGAGAAAAATAAATAAAGGAGGTATTATTGATGGGACAAAAAGTAAATCCAATTG
>CALVVX010000038.1 GCA_944364015.1 uncultured Bacilli bacterium
ATATAACTTTAGATTATTTAACAGACCAAGTATAAATTTTTATAGATTATATAATAATTAAAAAAATAGATATCTATTTTTTTAATTTAGTCCAATAATAATATTTTCTATATTTCTTAAAAAAGCCACAAAAATATTGATCTTATCAACATCTTCTAAAACAGTTAAATCCATCTTCATAATCTCTTTATTATTCTCATAAATACTAACATTACCCACTACATCTCCTTTTTTTACTGGAGCTTTTATTTTAAATAAATTAACTTTATAATCTACTACTTTTTCATCTTTATTTTTATTATTTAAAATATTAACATCACTAACAGTACTAACATCAACTTCTCTTTTAGTAGCTAAATCTATTTTTATCTTACCAATAGAATTATTTTTATTAATAATAGTATCAACACTATAAGAATTAAAACCATAATCAAGCATAGTAGTAGTCTCATTATTTCTAGTATTACTATCAGGTTCTTTCATAACAACACTAATAAGACGCATATTATCTTTTTTAGCAGTAGCAGTTAAACAATAACCAGCATCTTGCGTATAACCAGTTTTTAACCCATCTAAGCCTTGATAAAACCTAACTAAACGATTAGTATTAACTAACCAAAAACTATTATCAGTATTTTTTCTTAAATAATCTTCATAAATAGAACTAAATTCTAATATTTTCTCATGTTTAACCAATTCTTTAGCAATCATAGCCATATCATATGCAGATGAATAATGATTTTCACTATCAAGTCCAGTTGCATTTTTAAAATTAGTATTTTTAAGACCTAATTCTTTCGCTTTATCATTCATCATACTAACAAAATTATCTTCAGTAGTAGCAATTCTTTCTGCAAGTGCTACAGTAGCATCATTAGCAGAACCTATAGCAATACCTTTTAATAAATCTTCTACACTCATCTTCTCTCCAGTTTCTAGAAAAATTTGACTACCACCCATTGAAGAAGCATTAGAAGAAACACTAATCATCTCATCCCATTTTAAATTACCTTTTTCTATATTTTCCATAATAAGTAACATACTCATCATCTTTGTCATAGAAGCAGGTGCTAATTTTTCATGAGCATTTTTTTCAAATAAAATTTCTCCACTGCTAGCTTCAATTAAAATAGCACTAGTAGCATTTTTAGCTAAATCTACTTCTGCATTAACTGATAATGGAAATAAAAACAAACAAATAAATATTAATGCCTTTTTCATAAAACCTCCTAATTAAAAATATGTAGAAATATAATATTTATTAATAAATAGTTAAATATAATGTCAAAATATAAACTTTAGAGTAAAATATATTAGACAAAGGAGGTTTTTATTTATGTATTACTATGGCGGATATAGCGGTGGCTATAACAATGGTTGTGGTTGTTATTCATATCCATCTTACGGATATGGAGGCTATAACAATGGAGCGGCTATAATATTAGTATTATTTATATTACTAGTAATTATAATAGGAACTCGTGCAATATAAAAGTTAGTGAAAAACACTAACTTTTTTTAACCACGACATTCTTCTTCATTAATTTTATCCCTAAATACATAACTATAAGTATCTTTATTACAATCATAAATTATTCTAACAGTATCACTACCATTAAAATCTAGACTACTATTGTCACAAGGATTAGTAGGCATTTTAGATAAACTACCACTATTATATAAATCATCTAAAGTAACAGTAGTCTCATTCGAAGAACAACTAATAGATAAATTATATCTATTATTAGAAACATACACATTAGTAGCACTAATAACAGAATCAATAGTATCATTATAACTATTAGCATTATTTCTATTTACTAAAGATAAAATATTAGGAGTAAAAATAAGTGATAACAAGGCAATTATTGCTATAACTAAAATTAACTCTATTAAAGTAAAACCCTTATTATTCATCTTACTTACTTTTTTCTAATCTATCTAAAACATCTTTAACTACAACAATTGCTTTTTCTCTAACTTCATTAGCAACATTTTCTAATACAGGAGTACCCTTTTCTTTAGCAAGCTTAACTAATTCTTCAGTTTTTTTCTTTAATTCTTCTCCTTTTTGTTTAGCAATTTTTAATACTTTTTCTTTATCTAATTCTTCAAGTTCACTTTTAATACTATCTACTTTATTAAAAAACTCATCCTTAACTTCATCTAAATCAACTTCTTTAATTTTAGCTACTAATTCATCAAGTTTATTTTTTAAATCCTTACGTAACTCACTTCCCTTTTTTGGAGCAAACAACAACCCTAAACCTGCTCCTATACCTACACCCGCTAATAAGGCTTTTAAATTAGCTTTTTTCTTACTCATCAATATCATCTTCCTTTCTTTTTTTACTAAATAACTTACCAATAAAGCTACTAATACCATCAATAATTTTATCAGTTACTAAAGCAAGCTTATCAGTAGCAATATCAACTATAGAAAAAACTTTATTAAGTGAATCAAGTTTAGTATTAATATTATCAACAGTTTTTTCCAATTTATTCATAGTAATAATCATTTTTATACCTAATACTATTAATACTAATAATAAAATAGAACCTAAAATATACATCAAAATCTGTAAAAACAATATAGCATCCATTATTTATCATTCCTCTCATCATACATAGCATCAATCAAACTAAATAAATCTTCAGTAAGCTCTAAATCACTATCACGATTAGCATCTTCTACAACAGTATTACTAATTTTTTGAATAGGCTCTTCTTTTAATTCAATCTTCTCTGCTTTAGTATCCTCATCATTATGATCAACTATCTTAATATCCTCACTACTAGGAGTAATATCAACTTTCTTTGGAACTTCATAATTAACTCCAAAATCATAATAATTCTCCTCTGCATTTGCAATAGTAGTATCTTTATCAGTAGTTATTTCATATAATAAATTATTAGAATCAATAACTTCAACTTTATCATCATTATCTAAATTATTATTTATCTCATCACTCAAACTACCAAAAGCTTTCATTCTAACAGATTCAAAATCTACTTTCTTACTAGCCCTAGTAATTTTATAAGTACCCTCTGGTTTAGATTTAACTTCCTCTTTTTTATAATTTTTATCTAAAATACCATAAATTGGAGAAATAATTGGTGTTGGTTTAAACTTTTTAACTTCTTTTTGTTTACTATTTTTAGTATGATTATACAAAGTAGTAGGCTTTTTTTCTTCCTTAACCACTTTAGTAATAACAGGTTCTTCCCTTTTCTTAACAGGCTCAAAATCAGCCTCATCAAACATAAATGGAAATTTAAACTTGTTATCTTCTTCCTTTTTATCTTCAATTTCTAACTCAATTTCTTTTTCTTCTTTCTCAATTTTCTCTCTCATAAAAGTAGGTAAAGGATGTGATTCTACTTTTACTTCTTCTTTTTTCTTTTCTTTCTTCTTCTCTTTTTTCTTATTCTCAACTTCTGCAACCTCAACTTCTTCTTCTTCAATTATCTCTTCTTCATCAGTAAACAAATTCTTTAATTTATCTAAAAGTCCCATAAGACACCTCTTTCTCTATTCTTCAGGTAAAATTGTAATTTGATCTTCTTCTTGTACATATTCCTGCAGATACTGATTAAATTTACTATTAGTATCACTAGGTTTTTTAATACTATAAACAGTATCATTAGAAACAATATCATTTGAACTTATATATTTTTCTACTACATTATCGTTATACTCAATACTATCTAAAATCAAAGTAGCATAACCAATAATCGAAGACAAATTACTCTTATTAGCATAAAACTCTATTTTAGCATAATTATAAGATACAACAGTAAAATAACTATCATCTTCCTTATTAATACCAATATAACCAAAATTACCATTATTACTAATATTCTCATAATAATAATTAAAATCATTACCTACTTTACTATTATTAAAATTCTTATAATAATAACTAACTACATCAACATACATATACATATTAGTATTTAAAACACTAAACACTTGATTAAAATCTAAATTTTTAACAACTCTAACCCCTATAGGCAAATAATATTTATACCCAGTAGTAGCAGTATTCAACTTATTATTATTATAAGAAGAAACATCATTAACAATAGCAATATAATCCTCACTATTATCAATACGACTACAACCTGTAAATAATGTAATCAATAGGACAAATACAATTAAACGTCTCATCTATTCCTCCTACTCTTTATTAATTATATCAAAAAATAAGTCAAATGCAAATACTTTTTTTACAATTTACACTATTTAACTCTAGTAATTAAAAATTTACTAACAACAAAACCATTTCCCTTATTCTTAATATAAAAATAACCAAAAACACAATATACAAAAGCCCCAATAAAATTAACAAATAAATCATAAATAGTATCCTTAAGCCCCAAATCTAAATAACCATCAATTTCTAATATATCCCCATTCTTATCATATACCAAAGTATAATCAACATCACTAACTAATTCTTCTAATTCATAAACAATACTATCTTTTTGAGTATTCATAGAAAAAAACTTATCCATACCATATTCAAAAAACTCCCAAAAAATACCAATAGTCATTGAAAAACAAAAAGCAAAAAGACAAACAAAAAAAGCTGACAAATTAAAACTATTAACATTCTCATTAAGTAAATAAATTAAAGAAAAACCAACAGAAGCACATAAAAAACCATTAACAACATGTAATAAATTATCAAAATTAGGAAAAATATTATAAAAATTATTAATTGTACCTAATATCTCTGCACAAAAAATAAATAAAATAATAGCTATTTCTAAAACATTTGGAAAAACAACTTTAAACTTACGTTTAATAAAAGTAGGAAGCATAAACAATATAAGCGATAAAATACAAAGTAAAACATTTTCAATATTACCCAATATCAATTGAAAAATTAAACAAACAATAATTAAAAGTCTCAAAATAACATAAAAACATAAAGAAATCTTATCGCTATTTTTAATAATATCTCTAACTCTATTCATAATATCCCTACTTAAATAAAACATATTTATCAAATTTAAAAACTCTAGCTATTAAACTTACTAAAAATTTGTCTAAAAAACTATTATGTTTATAAACAAACTCATTATAAAATTCCTTCGAATAAACAATACTATTATCTATTTCACTAATCTTACTAACTAAACTATTAAATTTCTTATCACTAGCTAAACTTTCATAATTTTTATCTAAATTAATTAAATTAGATAATTTCTTATTCAAAGTCTCATTAGCACTTATCTTATCACTAATACCAATAGCATTACTAAGCCTATTTCTACTAGTTAAAATATCATTTAATAAAACCTCTTCAGAATCAGTATAACTTCTTATAACCTCAATTAACTTAAAAACAATTGCTATTTTTTCATTAAGTAATTTATCAATTTCTTGCCACTTATCATTAACCTTATTACAACTAGATACTAACTTATTATAAATACCAATAATATAAAAAACAATTAAAGCAATTATTGCCATAACAACAATAATAATAACAGACCAAAAATCCATCTTCTTATCACTTACCTTTCTTAATTATTGTATCAAATTTATAATAAAAAGTCATCTACATTTAATCTTTTTCTTATCCTTATTTTCTAAATACTCATTAACAATTAATTTATAAGAATCATTTAGCTTATCAACATCAATAGAAAATCTTTTTAAAATAACATCTTTATATTTATATAAAAGACTAATAACCCTAGCATCTAAAATAAAACTACGTAAATTTGCTCCTCTTATTTTATATATATCTTTTAAATCAAACAAAAAGTCAGTAGAAAAATCCAAACCATTAGTAACTAAAGCAAACTTAAATAACTCATCACTATAACTACTAGCAACAGTAGAACAATTAAGCTTATATAAACTACTTGCTTCTTCTTTTAAAGAAAATAAACTCATTAAAGAACAATAATTACTATTAATAAACCCATCAGTAGTATTACCAGTTAAATTATTATTATCTTTATTAATAGTATAAAAATACTTATCTCCATCAAAAACAAGAAAACAAATACTATCTTTAGTAGCCTTATTTATCTTATAAGTATAACTCTTCTTATCAATAAAAGACTTAATAATATCATTTTGACGCTTCTTATAATAATTAAATTTAGAATCTAATGCCTTATATAAAGTATAAGCACTAATAACATTTTCATTATCAATAACCTCATCTTTTAACAAATACGAATAAATAGCTAATTTAATACTTTTATAATTATTCATAATATACCCCCAATATAGTTAATAACACTATTAATAGTATTATCAAAATTATCATAATTGCAATTAAACCATTTAACATCAAACTTATTTTTAAAAAAAGTCATCTGTCTTTTAGCAAATCTTCTACTATTTTTCTTAATCTCATAAACTGCAGTATCTAGAGTAATATCATTATCTAAATAACTAATAATCTCTTTATACCCAATCGCGGTATTTAAAATACGTGATTTATCTTTATATTTATATAAAGACTTAACCTCATCAACTAAACCACGATTAATCATATCATCTACTCTTTTATTAATCTTATCATATAAAATATCACGATTAGCAGTAAGACCAATAAAAATTACATCATACAATAATTTATTAGTAACATTCTTACTAATAGAACTATTATTTTCTAAATAATAATTAATTGCCCTAATTAATCGAGGACGATTATTTTTATCAATAACAATATCTTTATCTAATTTAATTAATTTATCATATAATTGAGAATTAGTTAAATCATCATAATTATTATTAATCTTATTACTATTAAGCTTATAATCATATAATAAAGCTCTAATATATAAAGCACTACCACCCACTATTATGGGAATTTTACCACTAGATATAATCTTATCAATAATATAGCGACCATCCTTTTGATAATCATAAATACTATAATTATCTAAAACAGATAAATTATCAATTAAATAATGCTTAACATTATCCATCTCACTTTTACTAACCTTAAAAGAACCAATATCTAAACCACGATAAAACTGAACAGAATCAGCATTAATAATCTCTCCATTAAACTTCTTAGCAAGTGCAATAGATAACTTAGTCTTACCAACATTAGTAGGACCTAAAATAACAATAATCTTATTCATTAAACACTCCTTTTAAACATCTTTTCTAACTCATAAGTAGAAAAACTAATAATAGTAGGTCTTCCATGAGGACAATTATAAGGATTTTTACATAATCTTAAACTATTAATAATATTTTCCATAGCTAAAATAGGAATATCAGTATTAGCCTTAACACTAGCCTTACATGCCATAGTAGCAGCAAGATGATCACGAAATTTAGCTAAAGAAAAATTATTATTATGACAAATTATTTCAAAAATATTTCTAATAGTCTCCTCTTCATAACCACTAACAAACCAAGTAGGATGAGAAATAACCCGATAAGAAGATATACCAAATTCTTCTACCTTAATATTAAGCTCATCTAATATATTAATATTTTGCTTAATAAGTAAAAACTCATCTTTACTAAACTCTATAATAATAGGCACAATTGGTTTAATAACATTACCACTAGGATGAGACAGTTCATAAGAAAACTTCTCATAATTAATTCTCTCTTGAGCAGCATGTTGATCAATTAAATACATACCATATTCATTTTGGCAAACAATATAAGTACCCAAAACTAAACCAACAGGATATAATTCTGGTAATTTTTTACTATCACTAACTACTTCAATATAATCATTATTATCTTGATTAATAATATCTAACTCATCATTATTATCATTCATATTAATTATATTAGATAAATTAGATAAATACTCACTTTTATTATCACTTACAATATTTCTATCTAAATTAAGTTCTAAATTCTTATAATTAACTTTTTCTTCTACTTTCTTTATCTCAATTTTAGGAATTAATAACTTATCACAAATAGCATCCTTAATAGCAGTTTCAACTAAACTTTTCAACTGTTCATAATTACTAAATTTAATCTCTAATTTAGACGGATGAACATTAACATCAATTAAACTAGGATCAACATCAATTTTTAAAATACAAATAGGATATCTACTATCTTCTTTATAAGAAGAATAAGCCTCATTAATAGTCTTAATTAAAAAATTACTCCTAACAACACGACCATTAACAATAATACTAATATGATTACGACTAGCTCTATTAACTTCAGGCAAAGAACAATAACCACAAATGGTATAATCTAAATTATTAGCACTAAACTTTAACATTTTTTTAGAAACATCAGCACCATAAATAGAATGAATAACTTTTAATAAATTACCATCACCAGTAGTATTTAATAACTCACGATCATCATTTTTTAAAACAAAACGAATATTAGTAAAAGCCAAAGCCATTTTATTTACATATTCAACAATATTAGCAAGCTCACTATTAATACTAGATAAATGCTTAAGCCTAGCAGGAGTATTATAAAATAAATTGCTAACACAAATACTAGTACCTAAAGAAATAGAACCATTACTAATATCTAAAAAATTACCACCTTTAATATGTACTAAAGTAGACACTCCATTTGTAAAAGTTTGCAAAACAACTTCACTAACAGAAGCAATAGAAGGTAAAGCCTCTCCTCGAAAACCTAAAGTAGTAATAGAAAACAAATCATCATCATTATATAATTTACTAGTAGCATGAGGCAAAAAAGCATTTTTAGCATCTTCTCTATCCATACCAATACCATTATCAATAACTTTAATTTCTTTTAAACCTGCCTCTTTTAATTCAATAATAATCTCACTAGCAGAAGCATCAACAGAATTTTCCACTAATTCCTTAACAATAGAAACACATTTTTCTACAACCTCTCCTGCCGCTATTTTATTAGCAAGATTCTCATTCATAATTCTAATCTTTGACATATTACACCTCTATATCAAATTCTATCAAAAACAACACCATTAATCAAGTTATTTACTTTTAATCCTCTGTATGTGAGCATTGACATTTCTAGCCCAAAGTGGATTTTCAGCATATTTAGGATTCATAGCAACTGCAGTAGTTAAACCATAATCATAATAATTCTTCTTCAAATTATTTAAAAAGCCCTCAATACCAGCATCCAAAGAAGAAAAATATTGATACTCCCCACAACCACTACCTTTCATACCACCAATATTATTACATTCAACTACCAATCTACTACACCCCCAACTACAACCAGTCTCCTCTAAAACAATACCTAAAGCCAAATAAGGATCAATATCCAAAGACAAAGCATAAGAAGCAAACTTATAACCCATACCCTTAATATTAGAATTAAGAGACTTCTCCAACTTATTAGCCAACTCATCCAAATTCATACCATCAAAAACAACATCAGAAGTAACATAACTAACATCATCAACCAAAGAAACAAGTTCCAATTTAGGATTATAATCTAAAGTAACCTTATCAGACACATCCAAATAATAATTAACCAAAAACAAAACAGAAACAATAACAGTCAAACCTATCATAGCCACTCTATATATTTTATTAAAATCCAAAACACCACCTCATTTGGTTAAATATAATAACATAAATTAACACAAAAGTAAAGTACATAAAACATATGTTTATATATCAAAAAACAAAAAAACTTAATAAAACTATCAACATTAACCATGACATTTTTATTAAGTTTTATATTAACATACTATTATAGGTAATAGTTGTTATAAAGCTAGAAGAGCTGCACGAGCCGAGTAGTAGTTGTAAGCATTACCATTGTCACTACCGAAGTTGAACACACCCGCGGCAGAGCCACTGTCATAGTAACCACCGCGTAGGAACCACAGTCTAGACACGAAGACGAAGACCGAGTAATCGTTATACCATGCAGAATATTCAGATGATGCTACCTCTCCTGTTGCATCTCCTAATCTCGCTCTATTATATGCTGTTTGATCACTGTATGAACTTCCATATGCATATGCGTCTATATATTTTGCTGTTGCACTACTATAACTAAAGTTACTTCCTGCTGATTTTGCATTATATGTATAGCTTCCACTTCCACTTGACATGTTGCCCATTACGTATTCATATGCTCCTCCTGATAAGTCATATATTCCATATATGTTTCCTGTGGTACTTGCTAACATTCCTGTTGTGGTATTATATGCATTACATGTTCCACTAGAACCACTTCCTGGGCTTGCTCCACATCCAGATTTATACTGTCTACTAGAACCACTTCCACTATAATAATTATTTATTCCTATTTCTGTACAACTACCATTTGTGCATCTTCCATAATCACTATTTGT
>CALVVX010000039.1 GCA_944364015.1 uncultured Bacilli bacterium
CTAGTCAGAGACTATCTATGAAGTAGGAAACCTTGGAGGTAACGACAAGGAAGAAACAAAATAAATTTTGTTTCCTTGGTTCTTAATACAAATAATTCTTTATTAGTTGACAAAATTAAAAAATGTTTTTCTAATAATGAAATAATGCCTACTTTAATGCATAAAAAAGCGTTAGATTTATATTATGATTACTTATCTATTGGAGGAATGCCTGAAGTAGTAAAAGAATTTATTGATTCTAATTCGCATATAAATGCGATTGATTATCAGAAAGGTATAATTGAATCTTATAAAAATGATGTTACTAAATATAGTGATCCTACTAATAGCCCTAGGATAATTTCTGCTTTTGATTCTATTCCTGTTCAACTTGCTAAAGATAATAAGAAATTTCAATATAAATTAGTGCAAAAGGGTGGTACTAGCACTATATTTGGAGATTCAATTAATTGGCTTGTAAATGCTGGTATAGTTAATAAATGTATTAAAACTAGAATAGGTATACCTTTAAAGATGTATGAAGAATTAGATTCGTTTAAGCTTTATATGAATGATGTTGGATTACTTACTAATTTAAGTGAATTTCCAATTTATTTAATTAAAAACAGGGATGCAGTTAACGAGACAATGATTGGGATGCTTACTGAAAATTATGTGGCTTGTTGTTTAAAATATAATAATTTAAATTTAAATTATTGGAAAAATGATTATGATAGTGAGCTAGATTTTATTTTACAATCTGAAAACGGGTTAATAATACCTGTAGAAGTAAAGACTAGTACTCATACAAAATCAAGGAGTTTAAATAATTATATGAAAGAATTTAAGCCAAAATATGGCATTAGATTATCATCTAAAAATTTTGGTTTTGAAAATAATATTAAATCTATACCTTTATATGCGGTATTTTGTATAAATAAGAAAATTTTAGATGAAATAGCAAAAGATTCACATAGTAATTGAATCTTTTTTTAACTTTTATAATTTAATAAATTATAAATATAGCTAATTTTTCTTGTAGCAAAAATTGTCATATTATGTTATACTTAATTTAGTGTTAAATTTATCTATTAGGATATAATAACATAAATAGGAAGGAAGTATAGAATGAGAAAGGGAAGAAGAAGAAAAAGAAAGTTAAAAATAGGTAGAATAATAATTGCATTAATTATATTAGTTTTAATTGTTATTGGTTTTATATTTGTTAGTAAGAAGTTAAAAAGTGTAGTTAGTTTTGATACTAAATATTTAGCTAATAATAATTATACAATAGATGTATATAATTATAATAGTGAAGAAGATAGTTTAACTAAAGATAGTTCTTTAGTTAGAGGATTAGAAGTTAAAGTAGATAATAATAGTAAAGTTGTTAAAGATGATGTTAATTATGTTAAAATTAAATTTGATGATAAAGAATATTATGTAGATAGTACTAAATTAGTATCAGATAAAAAAGATGTTGTATTAGAAGATACTATTTATGTTAGAACTCCTGCTACTTTGATTGCAGATTTAGATAAATCAACAATCGCGGGATTTGCTAATAAGGCAACTAGTTTAGAAGTAATAGATTATGATAGTATTAATGAAGATGGAGAAGTTAATACTTATAAAGTTAAAGTAGATGATAAAGAGGCTTATATTTATGGTAAATATATAGCATTTAATCAAGAAGATGCAAAAGCTAATTATGAGGCTAGTAAGTATGATCCAATTCATAGTAAAATTAAAAATAGCTATAATGGAGGAGAGGCAATTAATCTAGATTTTTATCCTAATGAAAAGCCTAGCTTTGAAGATAATAAAATGCCAGATAGTGTTTATTCACTGTATTTAAATGCTGGTGTATTAGGAAGTATAGATGCTTATATAGAATATGCCAAAACAACTAAAATAAATGCATTTGTAGTAGATATAGTAGATGATAGTGCTATTGGGTATGAATCAGAAGTTATGAAAGAAATTAGTCCTACTAGTTATAGTAAAGCAATCAATAGTGTAGATACATATAAAAAAGCAATAGATAAATTAAAAGAAGCAGGATTTTATGTAATAGGAAGAATAACAGCATTTAAAGATAGTTATTATGTTACTGATCATAAAGAAGATGCAATATCTAAAGGTGGACAACCATTTCTACATAATAGTGCTTATTGGCCATCAGCATATTCTCGTGATGTATGGTATTATAAAGTAGCACTTGCTAAAGAAGCAGTTAAGTTATTTGGATTTAATGAAATTAATTATGATTATGTTAGATTTCCAGATAGAATGGTATCAATAGAAAATAGTGTAGATTTACACAATGAATATAATGAAGATAAAACACAAGCAATTCAAAGATTTGTTCAATATGCAACAGATGAGTTACATAAATTAAATGTATATGTATCAATAGATGTATTTGGAGAATCCACTAATGGGTCTTATACTACTGCATATGGTCAATATTGGCCTGCTATTTCAAATGTTGCAGATGTTATAAGTGGTATGCCATATCCAGATCATTTTGCGGCTAATTCATATGGAATATCAGCTCCATGGAATAATCCATATGAACTTATGTATAATTGGGCAACAGATGCCATGAAAAGACAACAAGAATGTCCAACACCTGCAGTTGTTAGAACATGGGTACAAGCATACGATGTTATGCAACATGTAGATCCAAATGGTATTTCATATAATGCTGATAATGTTAAAAAAGAAATAGAAGGCTTATATGAAGCAGGAGCAACAGGAGGCTATATTACATGGAATTCTGGTTCTAATTTATCTAAATATAAATTACAAAAAGGTGCATTCGATATAGATTATAAAGAAGTGTATAATAGTGATAATAGTTGAAAATCATAAATATGAATTAATTAAAAATTATAAGGATGCATTTAATTTAGAAGAATTTAGTTCTAAATATACAGATTATTTTTATGATTATGACTATATAGTGGGAGATATAGCATATTCTAAATTACGTTTAAAAGGTTTTTATGATAGTAATAATAAACGTGTATTAGAATTAAATGATATTAAATATTTAGATAATTATTTAAAAAATTATTGTGCTCATGATTGTAAATATTTTATATTAAAACAGGTAAAAGATTAAACTTTTGCCTGTTTTTACATATACTATAATAGGTGATGTTATGAATAATATAGAAGATTTTAAATTATTTGTAAAAAAGCATCCTAATTTAATAAATTATGTAAAAAATAATGAAATGACATGGCAAAAGTTTTATGAAATATATTATTTATATGGAGAAGATGATAAAATATGGAATAGTTATATAAATACTAATAATACTACTAATAAACATAGTTTATCTGATTTAATAGAAATGGCTAAAAATATTGATGTAGAAAAAGTACAAAGTGGGATTACATCTTTACAAAAAGCTTTAGGATTAGTTAATGATTTATTTACTAAAGATAATAAGCCTAATAATAATTATCGTCCAAGACCATTATATAGGAGTTTTGATGATTAATGAAAATAGATTTGCAATATAAAATAAATAGTGATTATAATTATATAAAATTTTTAAGAGAAAATTCTTATTGGTATAAATACTTAAATAGAGATCCCATTTATTTTAAAGATTTTGTTATTGATATGAAAGATAAGTATGGTCTAAATTTTAGTGATAAATTTAATAAAATGTTAGATAATATTAATATGTTACAAATGTTTATTGATGTGTTGAAGTAACATATTTTTTTTGTTATAATTTAATGGGTGATAAATTGAGAGTTATAAGTGGTTATTTAAAAAATAGAAAAATAGATGGTTATGATATTCTAGGTACTAGGGCTACAATGGATAGAGTAAAAGAATCTGTTTTTGCTAGTATTAATAGTTATTTAAAAGATGCAGTATTTCTAGATTTATTTTCTGGTAGTGGATCTATTGGAATAGAAGCAATTAGTAATGGGGCTAAAATATGTTATTTTAATGATATAAATAATAAGGCTATTAAAGTTATTAAAAATAATATTAATAAGCTTAATATTAGTAATGCTATTATTTTAAATAAAGATTATAAAGATAGTTTATTATATTTTAAAAATAATAATATTATTTTTGATATTATTTATATTGATCCACCATATAATATAGATTGTTATAATGATATATTAGATAAATTAATTAAATATAGTTTAATTAATGAAAATAGTATAGTTATATTAGAACATAATAAATTATTAGATATTTCTAATAATTATGAAATTATTAAAAATAAAAAATATGGTAATAAATTTATTACAGTTTGTCAAAAAAAGTAAAAAATAAAATAAATTAAATTGACTATTAATTTCTTTTATGATATATTTGTATTATGAATAGGAGGATATAAAGTATGAAAAAATTAAATAGTAAAGGTTTTACATTGGTAGAGTTATTAGCGGTTATTGTTATACTTGCTTTAGTATTGGTATTAACTATACCTAATGTTTTAAATGCAATGAACAATTCAAGAATTAGTTCAATACATTCAAAAGCAAAAAGTGTTGCCAATTGGTATAGTGAATCAATATTAGCAGATGGACTTACTACTAATGAAGCTGATAAGATTATACCTACTGCAATAGCTAATCAAATAACTAGTAGTTGGAAATGTATAGGAACTATTACTGGTGGTGGAAAAACTCTAACAGATTTAGCAGAATTAAATGATGGAGATTTTGTATTAAGTGGAACTGCTCCAGATAATACACCAAGTGATACTAATGTAGAATCTACTACTTGTAGTGCAATTAGACAAAATACAGGAGGTAAAGTAGAAGTATTACTAGTAGGTACTTCTACAGGTAAATTTGCCGTTGGAGGAGGAGCAGTATATGCTTGGTCTGAAGATGACAATGGTACTTTAGTAAAAAACTAGATAACAAAAGTTATCTTTTTTTGAGGTGATATAATGAATTTAATAATAGGATCTCATGTATCTTATAAAACAGATACTTCTTTATTAGGAAGTGTAGAAGAAGCATTAAGTTATAAAGCAAATACTTTTATGTTTTACACAGGTGCTCCACAAAATACTAATAGATCTAGTATCAATCTAAATAAAGTGCAAGAAGCTAAAAAATTAATGTTAGATAATAATATAGATATAAATAATGTAATAGTACATGCTCCATATATTGTTAATTTAGCTAATCCTAATAATTTTGATTTTTCTGTTTCATTTTTAAAACAAGAAGTAAAAAGATGTTATGATTTAGGAATAAATAAATTAGTATTACATCCAGGTTCTGCTGTAAATGTAAGTGTAGAAGAAGCTATAAATAATATAATAAAAGGTCTAAATTTAATTTTAGATAATAATTATAATGTTAAAATATTACTTGAGACAATGGCGGGTAAAGGTAATGAAATAGGTAGAAGTTTTGAACAGTTAAATAGTATAATTAAAGAAGTTAAACATCAAGATAAAATAGGAGTATGTCTAGATACTTGTCATATAAATGATGCAGGTTATGATATATCTAATTTTGATTTAATCTTAGATAAATTTGATCAAATAATTGGTTTAGATAAATTAATGTGTATTCATCTAAATGATAGCAAAAATGATATTAATTCTCATAAAGATAGACATGAGAATATTGGATTTGGTACTTTAGGTTTTGATAATTTAATAAAAATTATTTATAATAAAAAAGTAGAAAATATTCCTAAAATATTAGAAACTCCATATATTGATTATGAGAATAATAAAAGAGTATTTCCACCTTATTTATTTGAAATAAAAATGATTAGAGAAAAGAAGTTTAATCCTAATTTAATTACTGATATAATTAATTATTATAAATAGATTTTAAACTTATTATATAATTCATTTATTTTATTATAAGTAATAGGTCTAACTTTATTACTTATTTCTTCTAATACTTTAGAAGGATTATTAAAAAAATCTATATATTTGTTTTTAATATAATAATATATTAAATCTAATTCATAAGATTCTAATTCAAAGTTTTGCTTTAATGCAAAATTTTTAATGTCTTCTTTTTTTAATTTATTAATATATTGATAAATTTTCATTTTCTTCACCAATAAAGTATATGTATAAACTTATAATATATGATATAATAATTAATGGAAGTGATTAGATGAGAAAGAAAATAAATAAGAAAAAACAAGAACGTGAAAAGTATTTAAAAGATATAATAGAAAAAAGATATATTGTTTTAATAGTAATTATATTACTACTTTTTGCTATTATTGTTTTTCGTTTATTTTCTCTTCAAATACTAGATAAAAAAGAATATGAAGATAAATTAGTCAGTGCTACTGAAAAAACTGTTAGTAGTACTTCTGCTCCTAGAGGTAGAATTTATGATAGAAATTATAATTTACTTGTAGATAATGAAGCAATAAAGACTATTTATTATAAAAAGCCAGATGATATAACAGTAGAAAAAGAAATAGAATTAGCATATGAAGTAGCTAATTTAATTAATGTAGATTATAGTAAAGTAAGTATTGATATGCTTAAGAATTTTTGGTATTTGAATAATTTAGATAAAAGTAAACAAAAAATAACTAAACAAGAGTGGCAGAAGAAAAGTGAAAGAAAATTAAGTGATGATGATATTAAGAAATTAATATTTGAGCGAATTACAGAAGAAGAATTAAATGAATATAAAGATATAGATAAAGAGGCTAGTTATATTTATTATTTAATGAATAAAGGTTATTCTTATGCAGAGAAGATTATTAAAAATATAGATGTTAAAGAAGAAGAATATGCAATTATATCAGAAAATATTGATAATTTAAGTGGTTTTAATACTAAATTAGATTGGCAAAGGATATATTTATATGGTGATGTATTTAAAAGTATTTTAGGAACTGTTTCTTCTAATAATCAAGGTATTCCATCAGAACTTGCAGATTATTATTTAGATAATGGATATAGTTTAGATGATAGAGTGGGTATTAGTTATTTAGAATATCAATATGAAGAATATTTAAGAGGTACTAAAGCAAAATATAGAGTTTTATCTAATAATACATATGAATTAGTAGAACAAGGAAAAAGAGGTAATGATATTGTTTTAACTATTGATATTAATTTACAAAAATATATAGAAGAAATGTTAGAACAAGAAGTATTAAATGCTAAAAGTGAACCTAATACAGAATATTATAATAGATCTTTTGTAGTAGTAAGTGATCCTAATAATGGAGAAATACTTGCAATGGCAGGTAAACAAGTACAACAAGAAAATGGTAGTTTAAAAGTAGTGGATTATACTCCTGGAGTAGTAACATTACCTGTAACACCAGGATCTGTTGTAAAAGGAGCATCAATGCTAGTGGGTTATAAATATAATGCTATTGATATAGGGTCTTATCAAGTAGATGAATGTATTAAGATAAAAGATACTCCAGAGAAGTGTTCTTGGCAAACTATGGGATATATTGATGATATTTATGCTTTAGAATATTCATCTAATGTTTATCAATATAAAATAGCCATAAAAGTAGGAGGAGGTAATTATCAATATAATCAAGCTTTATCACTAGATGAATCTGCTTTTGATAAATATAGAAATATGTATGCAGAATTTGGTTTAGGAATTAAAACTGGAATTGATTTACCAGTAGAAAGTTTAGGTTATATGGGAGAATCTAAATTACCAGGACATTTACTTGATTTTGCCATTGGACAATATGATACATATACACCAATTCAACTATCACAATATATAAACACTATAGCAAGTGGTGGTAATAGATATAAACCTTATTTATTAAAAGAAGTATATGCTCCAAGTGAGAATAATGAAGAAAAATTAGGAGCCTTAATTTATAAAAGTGAAAAAGAATTGCAAGGAAAAGTAGATATAGATAAAAAATATATGGATCGAGTAAGATATGGTTTTAGTAGAGTTATAAGTAATGGATTAGGTTATGGTTATATGGGAAATTATATTAATTCTTCTGGTAAGACTGGTACTAGTCAAAGTTTTATTGATAATGATAATGATGGAATAGTAGATACAGAAACAATTACATCATCATTCGTAGGATATGCTCCAAGTGAGAATCCAAAAATGAGTATTGTAGTAGTTAGTCCTGATATTAGTCATTCAAATAACTATAGTACTTATCAAAGTGCTGTTACTAAAAGAATATCTGCAAATACTGTAAATAAATTCTTTGAAATTTATAAATAATATGATATAATATATAAGACTTGAATTTAAGGAGGGAAGTTATGGCTAAAAATAAAGAAAATAGAGGATTAGTTTCTTTAATATGTGAAGAATGTAAAAGTCCTAATTATAATGTTAGTAAAAATAAAAAAAATACGACAGAACGTTTAGAATTAAATAAATTTTGTAATAAATGTCGTAAAGTAACAAAACATAAAGAAAAGAAATAAGGAAGTGATTAAATGATTAATGTTAATGATTTTAAAACTGGTGTAACTATTTTATTTGAAAATAACATTTATCAAGTTTTAGAATTTCAACATGTAAAACCTGGTAAAGGAGCAGCAATAGTAAAAGCAAAATTAAAAAATCTTCGTACTGGATCAATTGTTGAGCAAACATTTAATGCAGGTATTAAAGTAGAGACTGCTCGTGTAAGTAAGGTAAAAATGCAATTTTTATATGCAACTGGAGATACTTATAGTTTTATGAATATGGAAACTTATGAGCAAGTAGAATTAGATGCATCTCAAATAAGAAATGAAATTAAATACTTAAAAGAAGGTTTAGAAGTTATGTTAACATTTTATGAAAGTGAAATGTTAGGTATTGAACTTCCAGAAAAAATAGCATATAAAGTAACAGAAACAGAACCTGCAATTAAGGGAAATACTGCTACTAATGCGACTAAAGATGCTACTATAGAGACTGGTATGAATGTAAAAGTTCCTTTATTTATTGAACAAGGTGAAGAAATTATTGTTTCTACTAAAGATGGAAAATATGTATCTAGAAAATAGATACTTTTTTTTATTTAATATTGATTAATATTTTTTATTATGTTAAAATTGTTATAGAAATAGGAAAGAGGGAGCTTATGAAAAATAAAGTAATTATTTTAGTTATTTCTATTGTATTAGTATTAATTATATTATCAACAACAACTTATGCTTTATTTTTTAGAAAAGATAAATTAGAAAATACTGAAAGTTATACATCAGGAATACTAGATATAGTAATAGAAAATGATGAAGAAGGATTAGGAGATACTCTAAATCTAGCAAATAGTTTGCCTATTACAGATAGTGAGGGTAGGAATTCTACTCCTTATAAGTTTAAAATAACTAATAAGGGTAATATTCCATATACTTTTGATTTAAAGTTAGTTACTACAACAAGTAGTAATGAGATAAATCATGATTATATAAAAATAATGGTAGATAATAATAATCCATCTATTTTAAGTAGTTTAGATAATAATATAATTGCTAATGAATTAACTTTAAATCCCAACGAGAGTAAAATAATAAGTATTAGAACATGGTTAGATATAAATACACCAAATACAGAAATAGGTAAGAATTTTAGTGCTAAAATAATTAGTAATGGGGTGGGTAGTGGGCCACCAGTAGAGCCTAATGCACCGAAACTCGTAGATAATATGATACCAGTAATGTATAATGGAAGTAACTGGGTAAAAGCAGATAGTGAAAATAGTGATGAAAATTATAAATGGTATGATTATGATAATAAACAGTGGGCAAATGCAGTATTAGTAAGTAGTACAAATAGAAATACATATGTAAATGCCAATGTAGGAACGGTTATACCAGAATCTGATGTACTCGCTTATTATGTATGGATACCAAGATACAAATATAAAGTATGGAATATAAATAAGGTAGTAGGAACAGATAGTTATAATGCAGAAAAAACAGGAATAGATATAGTATTTGAAGAGGGTACAGAAAGTACAGGAAATATAACATGTAATGAATATAATTTTAGTATAACAAATGGTAATGGATTAAATGAGACATGTAGTGGAAGTAATGGAGGATACTACACACACCCAGCCTTTACATTTGGAGATACAGAACTAACAGGTATATGGGTAGGAAAATTTGAAAGTGCATCATCAAATCCAAGTGCTAG
>CALVVX010000040.1 GCA_944364015.1 uncultured Bacilli bacterium
AATAACTATTCATTTGCAGCAGCATCAAGTAGTGCAACAAATGAAACATGTAGTGGAACAAATGGACAGTATTATACCCATCCCGCCTTTACATTTGGAGATACAGAACTAACCGGAATATGGGTTGGAAAGTTTGAAATATCAGCACCAACAGATAGCTCATGTTATACAAATCAAAGTTATGCAAATTGTGAGACATCTGATTTAGAACCTAGAACAAAGCCAAATGTAAAAAGTTGGAGATATAATTTCGTAGATAACTTTGAAGGTGCAATTCAAAATATGCAAAGTAGTGGTAATGAATATGGATTGAGCACAGATACAAGTAAAGTAGATTCACATATGTTAAAGAATATGGAATGGGGAGCAGTGGCATATTTAACACATAGTGATTATGGAAGATGCAATGGAAGTAGTTGTGAAGAAGTAACAATAAATAGTAATAGTAGTTATACAACAGGTGGCGGCAACTATGTGTCAAATGTAGCCCAAAGTAGTACAGGAAATATATATGGAATATATGACTTATCCGGCGGAGCATATGAATATGTAATGGGAAATATGTCAAAGAGTGCAGGAAGTTATGTATATAATTTAAATTATGGTGATGGAATTTTTAAATATAGTGCATCAACCGCTAAATATATAGATACATATGCATATGGAACAACAAGAAATGATCAAACTGCGTATAATCGAGCAAGATTAGGAGATGCAACCGGAGAAGTAGTTGTTAGTTCTGGTAGGGCATGGAATAATGATTACGCGCACTTCGTCGGCTCGTCTTACCCGTGGTTCCTTCGCGGTGGCTACTGTGACGATGGCTCTTACGCGGGCGTGTTCAACTTCGACAGGATCGATGGAGTTTCTTACACCTTCAACTCGGCTCGTGCGGCTCTTCTAGCATTATAATGTTGGGGTTTGTCTAGGTCTAGTGTATAATTTTAAGCTGTATTTGTTATAAATGTTAAAATAGAAAGTCATAAAAATAATTGAAGAAGCCATAAAGGTTTCTTTTTATATTATAAATATAAATATTACAACGTTGACAAGAACAATTGTATATGTTAATATGTTATAAATGTTAAAATAGAAAGTCATAAAAATGTTAAAGTTAAAAAGTCATAAATTAAAAGAATTTTATGATTTTTTTGATATACTTATATTGTCTCAAAAAAGAAGGAGTTGATATAAGTATGAGAAAAGATATTACAATAAATAAATTATTAGAAGGAGGTAAAAAAGTGAATAAGTCTGCTTTAGCTAAACAATATGATTGCTGTTGGCGAACAATAGATAGAAGATTAAATCCAGAAAAATATAAAAAAGAAAAAAAGGTAAGAAAATACACATCAAAATTGGATAAATATAAAGAATTAATAGATGCAAAGTTAGAAGAAAATAATATACCGGCTACAGGAATATATTTCTTATTAAGAACAAAATATGATTTTGATGGTAAATACGGAATAGTTAGAAAATATGTTGCTAGTAAAAAAGAAAATATAATAAATGAATTAACTATAAGATTTGAAACAATTAAAGGTTATCAGTCACAAGTAGATTGGAAAGAAAAATTAAAATTAAAAGATATTTATGAAAATGAATATGTTGTCAGTATATTTTTAATCATATTAGGTAATTCAAGATATAAATATATTGAGTTAACTTTTGATCAAA
Organism: uncultured Bacilli bacterium; assembly: GCA_944364015.1. Taxonomy (GTDB): domain Bacteria; phylum Bacillota_I; class Bacilli_A; order RF39; family UBA660; genus CALVVX01. The sequence continues at coordinate 1,681 of CALVVX010000040.1, forward strand.
CACAATCAACTTTATTTAAATGTTTAGTAAATGCTTTTAAATATTTTGGAGGAATTACAGAAGAAATATTATTTGATAATATGAAAACTATAGTAGATAGAACAAGAAGTTCATTAAATAATGTAATCATAAATTCAAAAGCAGAACAGTTCTCTAAAGATGCAGGATTTAAAATAATAACTTGTAGACCATATAGACCTAGAACAAAAGGAAAAGTTGAAACACTAGCTAAAATAATGAATAGATTTAAAGCCTTTAATAATGAATTTAAAGATTTAAAAGAGTTAGATGAGATTGTAAAAAAACTTAACTATTTATTAAATTTTGAAGAAAAATCACAAGCAACAAATGAAATACCTAATGTTTTATTTCAAAAAGAAAAAGAATATTTAAAACCAGTGAACATTGATATTTTGAAAAACTATTACATTCCTGAAAAAGTGTATAAAGTTTCAAATGAATCAATGATTACATATAAAGGAATTAAATATTCTGTACCAATACAGTATATAGGTAAACAAATTACTGTATTAGATGAGGATGAAATCATCCACTTATATTATAACTCAAAATTAATATATTCGTACAACAAAAGTAAAAAATATAGATATAACTATAAAGAGCAAGACTATATAGATATATTAAAACATAGTAGTTTTGATTATAAAACAGATAATGAAATAAAAAAATTTATAGAACATAATTTAAAAAGTTTAGATAATATTTATATTGAAAAAGGAGAAGAAAATGATTGAAGAATTAAATAAGAAATTAGAAATATTAGATTTAATAAAAATAAAAGAAGTGTTACCAGATTATATTCATAAAACAAGTAAAGATAATTTGACTTTAACTGAACAATTAAATTATTTAGTAACAGAAGAAATAAATTATAAAGATTCAAGAGCAGCTGAAGGAATAATTAAAGCATCTAATTTTCCATTTAGAAAAACATTAGATGATTATGATTTTTCATTCCAACCTTCACTATCTGAAAAACAAATAAGAGAATTAAGTAATTTATCTTTTATTGAAAATCATGAAAATATAATATTTATAGGAAATTCTGGAGTTGGAAAAACTCATTTAGCTGTTTCATTAGGAATAGAAGCGGCAAAACATAGAAATAGTGTTTATTTTATTACTTGTCATAATTTAATGTTAAAACTAAATAAAGCTCAAAAAGAAAATAGACTAGATAAACAATTACAACATCTTGCTCAATACAAATTATTAATAATAGATGAAATAGGATATTTACCAGTAGATCATCAAGGATCAAATTTATTTTTTCAGTTAATAGCTAAAAGATATATGAATAAATCAACAATAGTAACAACTAATATGCCATTTTCTAGATGGGGAGAAGTATTTAGTGATAATACATTAGCTAGTGCAGTATTAGATAGATTACTTCATTATTCACATATAATAAGGATTACGGGTAATTCTTATAGAATAAAAGATAAAATAGTAGAATCAGATTCTAGAACAAATAAATATAACGAATGAGAGGAGAATTTATATGAATGAAAAAGTTAAATACAAATTAATAAATAATATATTAATTTATTTTAAATATCAAATGTTAGATGAATTAGAGGAAGATACAAAAAGATTATCAATATTTAATAATGTATTAAATTTAATTAACAATATGAATAATCATGATTATTCATGTACATTAAAAGATATTGATAATAAATTAATAAAAGAAATCATACCAATTTTATAAAATTGATATGATTAGCTAAAAAAATATGTATAATTTTATTAATATATATAATTATAATCGATTAAAAATTGTGACATTTTAATAATGACATTTTTATGACATTTCATATTGACATTTACATATGTAATTGAATTAAAAAATAAGTTGTAAAAAAAATAAAACTGCTATATAATTAAAATAAGGATAGGTGATATAAATGAATAAATACAAAACAATGGATGCGAATACAGCGGTAAGTAATGTTGCATATAAATTTAGTGAAGTGTGTGGAATATATCCTATAACTCCTGCTTCTCCTATGGCGGAAAATATTGATGCTATGGCTAGTAATGAAGAGGTTAATTTTTTTAATCAAAAGCTAAAGGTTGTTGAAATGCAATCAGAAGCAGGGGCAATTGCATTAGTTCATGGTGCATTACAATCTGGTAATCTTGCTACTACTTTTACTGCTTCTCAAGGTTTACTATTGATGATACCAACTTTATATAAATTATCTGGAGAATGTTTACCTGCTGTTATTCATGTTGCAGCTCGTAGTTTGTCCACTCATGCCTTAAGTATAATGGGAGATCATCAAGATATTTATGCTACTCGTCAAAGTGGTGTATGTATGCTTGCATCTTCTTCTGTTCAACAAGCTTATCATATGGCAATGATTGCTCATTTATCAGCAATATCTGCTAGTATGCCCTTTATTAATTTTTTTGATGGTTTTCGTACTAGTCATGAAATAGATAAAATAAAATTAATAGATTTAGCTAAAATAGAAAGGTTAATTGATAAGAAAAGTTTATTAAAATTTAGACAAAAAGCTATGAATACTGATATTCCTACAACAAGAGGATCCGCGGAAAATGATGATGTATATTTTCAACATACTGAAAGTAGAAATAATGATTATATAAATAGTTTTAATAGTGTTTTAAAATATATGAACGAAATAAATAAGATAGCTTTAACTAATTATCAGCCATTTAACTATTATGGTGCTAAAAAAGCTAAATATGTAATTGTAGCAATGGGATCTGTATGTGAGACAATAAAAGAAACTATAGATTATTTGAATCAAAAAGAAGATATATATGGTTTAATAGAAGTTCATTTATATCGTCCATTTAACAAAGAATATTTTAATAAAGTAATTCCTAATACAACACAGAAAATAGCGGTTTTAGATAGAACTAAAGAAGCAGGTAGTATTGGAGAGCCATTATATTTAGATGTATGTGCGTCTTTAATAGAAGAAAATATCAAAGTAATCGGAGGAAGATATGGTCTATCTTCTAAAAATACTAATCCTGCGATGATAAAAAGTGTTTATGATAATTTGAAGAAGAAAAAGCCAATAAATAGTTTTACTATTGGAATAGATGATGATGTAACTAATTTAAGTTTAGAATATGATAAGAATTTTCATCTACCTAATAATAATTTAGAAATTTTAATATATGGATATGGTTCTGATGGAATGGTATCAACTTCTAAAGATATAATAAAAATAATTGGAGATAATACTAAAAAATATGTACAAGGATATTTTCAATATGATTCTAAAAAAAGTGGTGGTGTAACAAGAAGTCATATAAGAATATCAGATGATAAAATAAGAAGTACTTATTATGTAGAAAACCCTCAGATAGTTGTTGTATCTAAAGATAGTTATATATATAAATATAATATTTTGGATAAAATAAAGAATAATGGTATTTTAATATTAAATACTAATTTAGAAGAGGATAAGTTAATTAAAACATTGCCTAATAAGGTTAAAAAAATACTAGCTATGAAAAAAATTAAATTTTATATAATGGATGCATATGGTTTAGTAAATAAATTAGGACTTAAAAATAAAATAAATACATGTATGGAAGTATCAATATTAGAAGTATTAAATATATTGAGTAAGAAGAAGATAAATACTTTAATGAAAATAAATAATGAACAAAGATTTTCTAAAATAGGTAAAAATATCGTTGAGATAAATAATAAAGTAGTAGATCAGTCTTTTAATATGTTAAAAGAAATAACTATAGATAAAAAATGGTTATATTTAGAATATTTAGAAGATAAAAATAAAGACTTTAATAAAATAATAAATAATTTAGAAGGAGATACACTAGCGGTAAGTGCATTTTTAGATAAAAAAGATGGAATATATAAAGGAGCCACTACTAAAGAGGAAAAAAGAAATATTGCTCAAAACGTACCTTGTTGGATAAGTGAAAATTGTATTGAATGTAACAGATGTGTATTTGCATGTCCTCATGGAGTAATAAGACCATTTATAAATGATAAAGATGGAATTGATTCAATTAATCCAAAAGATAAAAAATTTAAAATAGCTATTAGTTATGCAAATTGTACTGGATGTGGTTTATGTGCTAATGTATGTCCTGGTAAAAAAGGTAATAAAGCTTTAATTATGCAACAATATGATAAAGATAAATTTAAACAAGAAGAATTTGATTATTTATTAGAACATAATGATAATAATAAATATGAGTTAAATAAGACAAATGTAAGAAATATAGGTTTTACTATGCCAAACTTTGAATACAGTGGTGCCTGCAGTGGCTGTGGAGAAACAGCATATATTAAAAATTTAACTCAAATGTTTAATGATAACTTATTAATTGCAAATGCAACAGGATGTTCATCTATATATGGTTCTTCAGTACCAAGTATGCCTTATAACTTACCATGGGCTTCATCTTTATTTGAAGATAATTCAGAATATGGTTTGGGTATAAAAGAGGGAATAAATATAAAAAGAGAAAAAATAAGACAATATATGGAAAAACATCAAAAGGAAGAAAAATTATTTAAAAAATGGCTTGAAAATAGTGAAGATACAAATATAACAAGAGAAATAAAAGAACAAATAGATTACAAAAAGCATCCATATTTACTACCACTTAAATCATCAATAACAAAAGAAGAAGTATTCATAATTGGAGGAGATGGTTTTGCTTATGATATTGGATATGGAGGTTTAGATCATGTTTTATCAAGAAATGAAGATGTAAATATTTTAATACTAGATACAGAAGTATACTCTAATACAGGAGGTCAAACATCAAAATCAAGTAATTTAGGAGTAATTGCATCGTTTTCTTCAAAAGGAAAAGAAACGTATAAAAAAGATTTAGCCAAAGTTGCAATGTGTTATCCACATGTATATGTTGCTACTACTAATATTGGATATGATATGAATCAATATTTAGAAGTATTAAAAGAAGCAACAGAGCATAAAGGCCCATCATTAATAATTGCATATTCTCCATGTATAGAACATGGTATAAAAACAGGAATGGAACATAGTTTATCAAATGCTTATTTAGCAACAAAATGTGGTTATTTTATAACATTTAGATATAATCCTGATACAAATGAATTTAAACTAGATAGTAAAGATGTTGATTTTTCTAAATATCATGATTTCTTAATGAGCGAAAATAGATATGCAAATTTATATAATGTAAATAAAAAAGAAGCAGAAAATATATTAGAACAACAAAAGAAATGGGCAATAAATAGATATAATTATTATAAAAAATTAGAAACCGATAAATAAAATAATTTTAGTTTAAAACATATACAAAAATATATATTCTTCATATAAAATAATAGGAAGTGAAATATGGAATATATATTTTCTTATCTTCTAGATATAATTTTTGCTCTAATTACGGCTTTAGTGTTATATTTATATAAAAAAACTAAAAAAGTATTACAAACAATAGAAAATACTAAAAAGTCAATTTTAAATATAATAGAAAGCATAATATTAGAAAAGTATAATATGTATACAAAACAAAAATATATTTGTCTATATGAAAAGGAAAGTTTAAATAAGCTATATTTAGAATATCAAAAACTTGGTGGAAGTGGTATAGTTGATAAATTATATAAAGAAATAGATAAGATAAAAATAGATAAAAGGATAGATAATGGAAATAAATCTAACTGATAGTTTTCTTAATTGTTTAATGATTTCTATGATAGTTAGTGTTGTAGTAATGGCTTTAATTGAAAAATTTAAGACAATAGATTTTTTAAAAAATAATAATCATATATTTTTATTAAATTTAATATTTTCTTTTGTAATAGGTATTAATTTTTCAATTATATTTTATAATATGAATATTAATGAAGGAATATGGATAAGTATATTTTCCTTTATTGGAGCACCATCGATATATGATGGAATAAAAAAAATAAAAAATAATAAAAATAATACATAAAAAGTTAAAAATTAAATATAATAATAATGTCGTATGAAAGAGTTAGTAATACGATTTATGAGCCAAGATTTATTGGCTCTTTTAGTTTGACATAAAATAAACAAAATGATATAATAACCCTGTATTTAGGAGGATTTTATGCAAGAGAAAAACTATGTAAAAGAAATAACTAATATAGATGATGATTTTGCAAAATGGTATACAGATATTGTAATAAAAGCAGAATTAGCGGATTATACTGATACAAAAGGTTGTATTGTAATAAAACCATATGGATATGAAATATGGGAAAATATTCAGAAATATATGGATAATGAGTTTAAAAAAGTAAATATAAAGAATACTTATTTTCCTTTGTTAATTCCTGAAAATTTATTACAAAAAGAAAAAGATCATGTAGAAGGTTTTGCACCAGAAGTAGCGTGGGTAAGTGAAGCAGGAGAAGAAAAATTAGAAGAAAGATTATGTATTCGTCCAACATCAGAAACTATAATTTCTACGATGTATTCAAAGTGGCTAAAATCATATAGAGACTTACCATTTTTATATAATCAATGGTGTAATGTATTAAGATGGGAAAAAGAAACAAGACCATTTTTAAGATCAAGAGAATTTTTATGGCAAGAGGGACATACAATACATGCAACAGAAAAAGAAGCAAGAGATAGAACTTTACAAATGTTAAATATATATGATGATGTAGTAGAAAATTTACTTGCAATACCTACAGTAAAAGGAATAAAGACTCCAAAAGAGAAATTTTCTGGAGCAGAAGAAACTTATACTATAGAAACAATGATGTATGATGGTAAAGCATTACAAACTGCAACTTCTCATTATTTTGGACAAAATTTTTCAATTCCTTTTAATATAAAATTTAAAAACAAAGAAGAAAAAGAAGAATATGCATATCAAACATCATGGGGAAGTTCTACTAGATTAATCGGAGGCATAATTATGGCACATGGAGATAATCGTGGTTTAAAACTACCTCCTAAAATAGCGCCAATTCAAGTAGTTATAGTCCCAATTAATATGCATAAAGATAATGTTTATGAAAAAAGTTTAGAATTATATAATATATTAAATAAAAAATATAGAACTAATTTGGATATAAGAGATCAATATACTCCAGGTTATAAATTTAACTTTTGGGAAATGAAAGGAGTACCTATTAGAATAGAAATAGGACCTCGTGATATTGAGAAAAATGAATGTGTAATAGTAAGAAGAGATACTAATGAAAAAATAGTTACTAAATTAGAAAATATTGATAAAGATATTCAAAATATTTTAGATTTAATTCATAATAATATGTATAATGAGTGTAAAAAAAGATTAGAAGATAGGACTACTATTGCATATAATTTAGAAGAATTTATAAATCAAATGAATACTAAACAAGGTTTTATTAAAGCTATGTGGTGTGGTAGTGAAGAATGTGAAAATAAAATAAAACAACTAACATCTGCTAAATCTAGGTGTTTACCATTTAATCAAGAAAAAATATCTGATAAGTGTGTCTGCTGTGGTAAAAAAGCTGATAAATTAGTAATATGGGGAAGACAATATTAAATAATAAGAAAAGCTTTTGAGTAAAAGTTTTTTTTATTATTTAAGAATATAAAGAGTTTGACAAACATCAATATATTTGATAAAATATATGTATCAAAAAGTTAATAAATTGACAAATTTTTTATGATAAGATACAATATAATAGAGGTGATACTATGTATGAGGAAAGAGTAACTTTAACTATTCAAGATATTCTAGAAAAAGAATTTAAAATTGATCCACGTGGTTATCGTATGCAAGAAGTTGACAAATTTTTAGATATTATAATAAAAGATTATAATGAATATAATAAAATGTTAAAAGCTTACGAAAAGGAAAGACAAAATTTAGTTAAGGAAAATCAAGAATTAAAACAAGAAATAAGAAACCTTAAAGATAGTATTGCTGCTGCTAGAGGAGTAGAAAAAGAAGTTACTAATGTTGATTTATTAAGAAGAATATCACAACTAGAAAAAATAATTTTAGGAAAAGAACAACAATAACTATAGACAAACGCTGTATTAATAATATAGAGGAAAGTCCACGCTCGCACTATCCTGTGATGGTAGTAGTGATTGTGCTTAGGGAAAAAATAACCTAAGGCAAGTTAACTTGACGGCGTTGTTTTTATCTAAAGATTTATCCATGATAAAAACACATAAAGTGCCACAGAGACGAGCTTTTAGGAAACTAAAAGAGTGAAACGCGGTAAACCCCACAAGCGAGAAACCCAAAATATGGTAGGGGAACTATCCTAAAGGAATAAGAACTAAAGGATGGATGAAGAAATTCATAGATAAATGTTTGTCGCCTTATTAGGTACAGAACGTGGCTTATTTAGTTATTATTGTAGA
>CALVVX010000041.1 GCA_944364015.1 uncultured Bacilli bacterium
ATTAATTACTAACTTATGTGGTTCTATATAAGCAATGTTAGTTTTAGGAATGTGAATAATATTGCCTTTAATAATTTTAGATTTAATATTGAGAAATTTAAATATGTTTTTAATTCGTTTTTCTAACACATCATCAATATCTAATTTTTCCTTTATTATCTGCATAACTAATCAACTCCTTTCAAGCATATAAAAAAGGTTAACCGAAATTAACCTTTCATATATTACAAGTCGATTAGTTCGACTAATTTCCCTATGGTGCCCCTTGTAAGAATTGAACTTACTATTAAGCCTTACCATGGCTTCGTTATACCATTTAACTAAAGAGGCGTGGTGGAGTCGAGGGGATTTGAACCCCTGTCCAAAAATACTGTAACTTAAATTTCTACAAGTTTAGTCAATTATTAATTTTACAAATAATTTTGTTAATTGACAAACTCATTATTTGATAGACTATTTTATTCATTATTAGCTATAGTCATTACTAATAATATAGCTTATTATATGAACCCTCAATTTTTCCCATAAGCAAAGAAAACGAGAGTCTGTAGCGTGTTAACTTATGCGTATGCTACAGCATTTCTATTACTGTTTCCAGTTATTTTTATTTTTTTCCGTGACGTGGAATGCCGACTTGCAATTTAAGTTCAAGATATTTCTGTCGAATCCATAACCGACCCCGTTTGTTATTTAATATTATACCAAATAAATGTTAGTTTAGTCAATATTTTTATAAAAAATAGGAATAATTTGGATTATAAGTGGTAATTTATTATTAGGGAAAATAAAAAAATAAAAAATAAATATAAAAATTGATTGACAATAGTAAAAAATAAAATTATAATATGTAACCAACAACAGATAATGGGTCATATCTTTTTGTTTAGGCAAAAAGTTTGATAATAGACAATAAGGAGGAAAAAATGAAAATGTTAACCACAAATAAATTGGGGGGTCAAAAATTATTACTAAAAAATAGTGTGGTAAAAACGATTGGTTTATGTTTTCTACTAGTTTGTATTTTACTTCCTACTAGTGCCTTTGCAATGGAAAAAAGTTATTGCAAGGTATATGATAAGGGTAGTGGAATAACTGATTTAACTAAAGAAGAATTTGAGAGTATGTTAGTTAATAAAGTAGATTATTTAAACCAAAATAATTCACAAGGATTTTTGGTTAATTATATATTTGATTATTCTTTAGAATATGTAGTTAAACAAGAACAAGTTGATAAAAAAGAACAAAAAGTGGTAGTAGATGAAAAGTTTGCTAGTGAAAATACTGCTAAAGAGTATTTTGATAAGGTTGTAGTTGAAGAAAATAGTTCTAAAGTTTTAGATTCAATTACATTAGTAGATGATTCAAAATACGAAGAAATTTCTGATACTATTTCTTGTAATAGTGATAAGTGTGTTTCAGAGATAGAAAATTTAGAAAATACACTTAAAGATAATCAAACTTTATCTTATGATGTGAATTATAATCAAGTTGAGGGATCTTATATATTAGAAGTAGATTATAAGATAGATAATGAAATTAAATATTTTGATACTCAACAAGAAGCTTTGTCATTTATGAATACATATGTTCCTAATAATGTATTAGGTTATAAGTTTGTTAATAATAAAATAACAACAGTTTTATTTGAAATTCCTACTACTAAAACTTATTTAGAGCTTATGGGTAATGATACTTTTGATACTTTAGAACAAGCAAATAATAAGTTAGCTGAATTTCAAAAAGAGTATAATACTACTAATGGTAGTGTTGTTAAAGTAAAAGATGCAACTGAGGATATTAAAGAAAGTGATACTTTAGAATTTGATACTGAAACTGCTATGAATGAGTGGATATCTAATAATAATATTTCTCAAGATTTAGGTAGTTTGACTTATTCATATAAATTAGATACTATTGTAGATGGTAACAAAGAGTCTATAAATTTAGAATTTGATTCTTATACTGATTTAGAAAATTATATAAAAGATTTAGAAGATAATTCTTATATATTAGAAAATAAAGAAATAAATGAAATTAAATCTGGTATTACTGGAGAAGTTATAACTGGTAGTAGTTATGATAGTAATAGTAGATATGAATTTTCTAAAAATGATACTAATTTTATATTATTAAAACAAGGTAGTGGAGCTTATGCAGTTTGGAGTGAAAATGCTTTGAGTGATATAGAAAAAGAAACTTTTGTTAGAACTTATAATGAAGTAAATTCTGGTTCTACTAAATTTGATGGTTCTACTACTAATATTACTATTGATCAAATTACTTGGATAAATGGATATGATACTTTTGATTTATCTATTATTGGTAAAAATTGGGGTTCTTATACTTTTTCTACTGATAATAATAGTATTATTATAACTTGTGATAAATCTAAGTTATCTCATTTAGTTAAAGGTTTTGCTAAAGAAAAAGTTAAATATCAATTAACAGGTTTAAAATATAAGCAAAAAGAAGTTTATCTTTTGACATATAATAAAGTTTTATATGGTTTTGATTATAAAATTGAAGCTAGTGTTATGATAAATGAGAAAGTTAATAAGTATAAAGTTGTATCTATTTTTAAAAAATTAGTTGATACTTATACTCTTGATTATTCTATTAATACTTATATTGAGGATAAATATTATAAATTATCTTATAATTTAATAACTTATATATATGAAGATGTAAATTATGCAAATTGGCAAATTATTAGATGTGAATATCCATATGGAAATGGTAATCCTGATGATCAAGTTGATAATAATAATAGCTATTTGATGCCTCCGAAGACAGGTAATGATGATATATCAATAATTTATAGTTTAGTGTTATTATTTACTTTATTTGGGGTATATAAAGTTATTAAAGATTAACGAAACGCGTGTTTCGTTTTTTTATGTTATTTTATTATATTTTGTGTTAAAATATTTAATAGGAGGATGATATTTTGAGTAAGATATTAGTTTGTTATTTTTCTGCAACTGGAACAACTAGAGAAGTTGCTAAAAAAATTAGTGCTATTTTGGATAGTGATTTATTTGAAATAATACCTAGTATAAAATATACAGAAGATGATTTGAATTGGGATGATTCTAAAAGTAGGACTACTATTGAGATGAATGATAGTACTATTAGACCTAAAATAGTTAATAAATTATCTAATATTGATGATTATGATACTATTATTTTAGGTTTTCCTGTTTGGTGGTATACTGCTCCTAGGATTGTTAATACTTTTTTAGAAGAAAATGATTTTTCTAATAAAAAGATATATGTTTTTGTTACTAGTGGTAGTAGTGGTTCTGATACTAGTTTTAATGATTTGAAAAATACTTATGGTAATTTGAATTTTATTAGTAGTAGAAGATTTACTAATAATACTAATGATTTTGAAATTATTAATTGGATAAAATAGTAATTTAGTTGTTAAATATATTTATATATGTTAAAATTAATATGAGTGAGGAGGAAGTATGAAAAAATATCGATGCAAAATATGTGGTTATATATATGATGAGGCAGTTGAAAAAGTTAAATTTAGTGAATTAGATGAAACTTGGGTATGCCCTTTATGTGGAGTTTCAAAGGAAATGTTTGAAGAAGTAAGTGAATAAATTACTTCTTTTTCTTGCAATATATTTGTTTGTGTGTTATTCTTGAATTAGAAATGTGGTGTAGTAATGATTATAGATATTTTATTATTAATTATTGGTTTTGTTTTCATTATTAAAGCATCAGATGTATTAGTGGATTCTGCTTCTAATTTGGCTTTAAAGTTAAAAGTACCTAAGATATTAATTGCTCTTACTATTGTATCTTTTGGTACTTGTGCACCAGAAGTTGCTATTTCTTTTCAAAGTATTAGTAGTAGTGATAGTGTTATTGCATTTGCTAATGTAATTGGTAGTTGTATTGTTAATGTTTTTTTAATTGTAGGTCTTGCTAGTTTTATTCATCCTATTAAAATAAAGCATAATACTATAAAAAAAGAATTGCCAATATTATTTATAGTTACTACTGTTTTTTCTATTTTAATGTTAGATAGTTTATTTAATCCACTTACTCCTAATAGTTTTTCAAAATCTGATGCTTTTGTGTTAATTTTATTGTTTATTCTTTTTTTGTTATATTTGTTTCAAATGTTATTTAAAAAAACTAATTATGAAGAAGAAGATATAAAGATTAAATATCATCCTATTGTTTGTTTAATATTGTTAGTAGTTAGTATTATTTTAATTATTTTTAGTAGTGATTTAATTATTAATAGTGCTAAAGATATTGCTTATGGTTTAGGTATAAGTGAAAAGATTATTACTATGTTTGTAATTGTTATTGGTACTAGTTTACCAGAGATGATTATGACTGTTACTAGTGCTAAAAAAGGTGAGTTTGATATTGCTATTGGTAATATAATTGGAACTAATATTTTTAATGTTTGTGTTGTTTTAACTCTTCCTATAATTATATATGGAGATATTTCTCTTGATGGATTTGGTTTTGTTGATATTTTGATGGTATTTTTGACTTCATTTATTTTATTTATTTTTGCACGTAGTCAAAAGACTATTACTAAATTAGAAGGGGCAATTATGTTATTATATTTTATTATATATTATATATATTTAATTATTTAAGGAGGAAAAATGATAGAAGAATTATTAAAATGTCAAAATGAGGAAAAATATAAAAAATTAGATAAATTACTTAGAAGAGAAATTATTAATATAAAAGAAGAAAAAAGAAAAAAAGCTATTTTAGATTATATTAATAATTCTAATTATTGTTTTATTGCTAATATAGATAATGATGTTATTTTAACTAATAATGATTCTTTATATATATTTGATAATAGTATTAATATTCCTAATTGTGATAAATTAGAATATGTAAATAGAAATATGATGATAAGAATTTTAAATTATTATAAAAAAATATTTAAAAATTATAATGATGTATATATTTATCAATTAGATTTATTTGATGATAATCTTAATATTAATAATATTAGTATTTTAACTAGTTATATTATAAATGCTTTAGATATTTTAGGGTATCAAGATTTAGAATTTAATTTATCTGTTGATTATCCAGTTTTAAAAGTTAAAACTAGAAAAGGAGAAAGTTATATTAAAGGTATTTGGAGGTAATTATGGAAGATATATTAGATATAATTAATGGTATTGGTTATGATAAGTTTATTACTGCATTAGTAGGAGTTGTTAGTGTTTATGCTATTAATACTGGTAAAATAAAGTATAAGATAAAAAAAGAATATGATAAGAAAGTTATAATTGGAAAGGCTCCTGTTTTAATTCCTAATGATTCAAAGGATATATTTGATTTTAGAACTTTAGATAAAGAAGTTGTTCAAGATTTTAAGACTTTTGTTTTAAGATTAGCTAAACAACCTATTTTTAATAAAGCAGTTTTTTTTAATAATGTTAAAAATTTAAAATTTGAAACAGTGGATTTTTCTAAACGTAACTTTTTTAGAAAATTAGTACTTAAGTCTACCGCTAGTTCAAGAGGCCGCTATTATAGTTATAATAATTTTGTTAAAATTTCTAAAGATTATGATAGATCTACTTTGTTTCATGAATTATTTCATGTTGCTAGTAGAATTTTAGAGGATAAAAAATTATATAATGGGTTTAGACAAAAAAATAATGTTGGTATTGGTTTAAATGAGGGTTATACAGAACATATGGTTAAGAAGTATTTTTTTGATTATAAAGATGTTAGAGATAGTTATAGTTATTTTTTAGAAAGAGAGATTTCTTTAATTATTGAATTAATCGTAGGGGAACAATTTATGGAAAAATGTTATTTTAATGCTGATTTACTTTCTTTAACTTTAGAGTTAGAGAAGTATAATGAAAAAGATAATATTTATAAATTTATTGGAGATTTAGATTTTTTCACTTTATATAGTGATAATAAGTATGTAAAAGATGATGAATTAATTAGTAAGTTTGAGAGTATTAAGTGGTTTATTTTGACTACTTGTATAAAGAAATTTAGTGATAATGAAATTAATGTTTTAATGATTGAAGATTGGATGGATAAATTAAATGATGCTATGTCAATTTATATAAGTGATGAGGTAGTTAGAGAAGAGTTTTTAAATAGAAAAGTTACTTCTGATTATATAAAAAGTGCATATAAAAATTATTTTTGTGATAAAAAAAATAATAATGTGTTATAATATTTTTTACGGAGGATATTATGGCAAAAGTTAGTGTTATTGTTCCAGTATATAATATGGAGAAATATTTGAATAAATGTATTAGTAGTATTGCTAATCAAACTTTAGAAGATATTGAGATTATTGCTATTAATGATGGATCTTGTGATAATAGTTTATCTATTTTAGATGATTTAAGTAGAAAGTATAAGAATTTAATAGTTATTAATCAAGAAAATAAAGGTGTTGGTAATGCTAGAAATAAGGGTTTAGATATAGCAAGAGGAGAATTTGTTAAATTTGTTGATGCTGATGATTATTTAGATTTGACTATTTTAGATAAAATGTATAAATTAGCTAAAGATAATAATGTTAAATTAGTTCGTGGTAATTATAAGATGATATTAGGAAGTGTTGGTTTTAATAATTGTGCTAATTTGTCTTTAAATACTAATGGTATAGTAGATGTAGAAGATAATAAAGATTATTTATTTAATGAGTCTCCTAGTATTGGTAATAAGTTAATTAGTAGAGATTTAATTGGAGATTTAAAATTTAAGGAAAATAGTAAATGGGAAGATTTAAGTTTTATTCCTGTAGTAGTAGCTAGTAGTAAGAAATTATTACACTTAAATGATAATGTATATAATTATCGTATGGCTTTTAATACTACTTTAAAAGATTTTATTTTTAAGATTCCTAATGTTTTAGATATTATTTTTTGTCTTGATAAGATGAAATTAGAGATGGCTAATAAGGGATTAGATGATGAATATCAAATTCAAATAGAAAAGATATATATATTACATACTTTATATCGGATTCAAAACATTATTAGTTGGCTTAATGTTAGTAAGGAAGAGAAGATAGAATTTATTCATTATATAGTTGATTTGTTAAATGTTAAATATCCTAATTGGTATTATAATGAAGTTACTCGTAATTTTGAGAAAAAGCATTTTATTTGTAGAAAATATTTAAGTAAAATTAATAAAGATTTATCACATTTATATTAACTTGACTTTAATAGAAAAAATAGTATAATAAAAGGTGATAAGGAGGTCTGGTATGAAGATAAATTTGTCAAATAAGATTAATAATCTTGATTTATGTGTAGATGAGCTTGCTAAATATTATAAAGATAAAGGATTATTAATCGTGGGACTTAATGATTCTTTAGGATTAAATGTAAATTCTTCTTTTTTGAAAAAAGACTTACTAGATAATCTTTCTGCACTTCTTAGTACTAAGAATTTTAAACCTAAAGTTATTAATGCATTTTCTTTATTAATTAATAAAACGGAACATATTGATTATTTACTTAAGGCTAATTTATCAGTAGAGGAGATAAAATTAGCACAATTATATAGTGCTATTTCAGCTTTTTCTCAAGTAGCTCGTGATATTAAAATGCCTTCAAATGTTGGACAGATAGCTAATTTATATAAATTAGTTTATAAAGTTAGAGAAAATGATAAGAATGTATTTATTACTACAGAATTACAAAATAATATAGAACCTACTGTTATTTATTCAAGCGGCGCTAATAATTTGATGAGGGAAGTTGATAGTGATCCTTATAGTATAAAAAAACAATATAAGTTAAAAGAAATTTTTCCTAAATATTATTATACTTTAGATAGGGCTCAAGATAAAAATACTTTGACAAAAGTTCTTGATGGTGTTAAGAGAAATTTTGATAATATATTATCTATTAATGATAAGACTGATATATATGCTTTAGGGGTATATATTCCAAAGTCTTTAAATAAAGATGATATGATGATATTTCGTGATTTAATTTATAAGTATAATGAGTCTTTAAAAGAAATTTGTAATTTATATAAAATAAATTATATTGATACTGATAAAGTCATTAGTGATCATTTGAACAAAATAAATGATTTTCATATTGATAGTGATGGTCATAAGACATTAGCTAATTATATATTACTTCGTATGTATCAACAAAAAATATTATTTTCTTCCGTTAAACGTGAGTTAGTTAATAATAATTTTGTTATTGATAATAGAAGATCAGAAGGAATAGTAGAACAATTAGAAAAAGATGAATTTGAGGCTCGTTTAAAATCATTTAGGATGGGTGGATTTGATAAGACTCATCAGATAAAGATAGAAAAAGAGCATAAAATGGAAAAAGAAGTATTTAATAAAGTCTTAAGAAAAATAAAGGAAAGTTAATCTTTCTTTTATTTTATTGTGGCAATATATATAATATTATGATATTATTAAGTAGGGTAGATGTATATGAATTTAAGAAAGTTATTTAAAATTATTACTATTATTACTACCATATTATTAACATTAATTATAATTTATTTTCTACATACTGGTATTTTTAGTAATCAGACTAGGCTTATGAATTATATAAATAGTTTTGGTATGTATGGTGGTATTGTATTTATTTTATTACAAATAATTCAAGTTGTATTTCCTGTTATACCAGGAGGTATGAGTTGTTTAATTGGAGTTCTTTGTTTTGGTCCAATATTTGGTTTTATTTTTAATTATATTGGACTTACTATTGGTTCTATTTTAGCTTATTTACTTGCTAAAGTATATGGTATTAGTTTAATTAGAAAGTTGTTTAGTCCAAATACTGTAGATAAATATTTAAAATATATAAATACTCCAAAATTTAATAAAATATTTTTCTTATTCATATTATTACCTGGACTTCCAGATGATTTATTTTGTTATATCGCAGGTATTAGTAAGATGAATTTATCTACATTTAGTTTAATTATATTAATTGCAAAACCTCTTACTTTAATTATATATAGTTTATTTGTTATTTTAATTTAATTTTCTCATATTATATATTGGTGATATTATGTATGAGAAAATTAAATTAGATTATAGTAGTTTAGATCCTTATATTACAGAAAAAACAATTTATATAAATTATTATAATTATTATGGTAATTATATTGATAATCTAAATAAATTGTTGATTAAGAATAATTATGATTATATTTATAGTATGGAAGAATTAATAGATAGAATTGATATGTTTAATTTAGAAGATAGAGATGATATTTTATATAATTTAATGGGTAGTTTAAATCATGAATTATTTTTTTATACAATGAGTCCTTATGGTAAAAATAAACCAATTGGTAATATAAAAAATAAAATAGAAGAAGAATTTGGAACATATGATAAATTTAGAGAAGAATTTATTAAAAAAGCTTTAGAATTAAAGGGAAGTGGTTATACATTTTTAGTAGTTAATGATTCAAAACTTCAAATAATTAATACTTCTGTAGAAGATAGTGTTTTATTATATGGTTTTATACCATTATTAGTAATTGATATGTGGGAACATGCTTATTATTTAGATTATGAGGATAATAAATTAGATTATATAAATAATTGGTTTAAATTAATTGATTTTGAAAAAGTAGAAAAAATATATAATAAAAAATAACTCGCGTTATTTTTTATCTATTTCAATCGCAGCAGTTGGACAGTATTCTATAGCTTCTTTTATTAAAGCATCTTCACCTTCATTATTTATTATTTCTGCTTTACCATCATCATCGAAATCAAATGTTTCTGGTGCAATTGATACACAAGATCCACATCCAATACATTTTTCTTTATTTATTTTTATTTTCATTTTTATCCCTCTTTTCTATTTAATTATAAATTTTATTTATAAAAAAATCAATAAAAACTTTAAATAAATAAAAAAATATGTTATTATTATATTAGTAAAGGGTGTTAGATATGAATAGTAGAATGGAAAAATATTACAATGATGATACACAAGAATATAGTCGTAGTAAGA
>CALVVX010000042.1 GCA_944364015.1 uncultured Bacilli bacterium
TTTAATAACAAATCAAATGTATAAGATAAATTACCTTTATTAGTTATTTTAAACTTATATGGAGTTGATTTCTTACCCTCACTATCTGTAATAGGTAAACTATTAGCTAGATTTAGAGTTTCTCCTAATCCTTCTTCATCGTTTTCTATTACTATATCTAATATACCCGCAGTATAACTTTCTGTATTTTCTAGTTTATCTTTTCTAAAAAATAAAGCATAAGTAGTAGTTGATAAAATTAATAAAACTACTATTATTGATATAACTAATATAATTACTTTCTTTTTCATATTTTTACTCCTTTACATAACAAAAAAAACAGAAAAAGATTCTAAAAATTAGAATTATTTTCTGTTTTTATTATTCTATTATTAATTTTTTTATTATTTTTTAGTAATAAATTTGCCCCCCACATTTACTTGTAGTTAACACATTATTTACTTTATTATTTATATTTAAGCTTCGCTCTTTTAACACATTAACCACTCTCCTATTTCAATTTAAATTCTATCATACTAGTTAATCTTTTTCAAGCATTTTTTTACTTTTATAAATAAATTACTAGTTTTATACTATTCCAAGAAAAAATAGAAACATTATAACTTTTTAACAATAAAATAATTGACATAAACGATTGTTTCTGATAATATCTAAACAAAGGAGAAAGTTATTATGAATTTAAACATAAATTGGACAAAATTAGATTATCAAAATTTTTTATCTTACTTAAATGATCAACAAGATCTAAAATATAGAGACTTTCATAAATCTCTACTTAATGCTGATGTTAATCTAATAGGTATAAGAACACCGAAACTAAAAAAAATAGCTAAAGAAATTAGCCTAGGAAATTATGATAATTTTATCAAATTAAACACCCATAAATACTATGAAGAAACAATAATACACGCTCTAGTTATTAGTAACTTAAAAGATATTAACATAGTAATAAATTATATAGATAATTTCCTTAACTATATAGACAACTGGGCAACATGCGACATATTATGTGGCAGTTTAAAAATAGTAAATAAAAACAAAGAAATATTTTTTAATTATATAAAAAACAAAATAAAAAACACTAATCCTTGGATTAAAAGATTTTGTTTTGTCTTACTACTAGATTATTTTCTAGAAGACAAATACATAAAAGAAATATTTAATTTAACAAATAAATACAACACAAAAGATTATTATGTCAACATGGCAATAGCGTGGCTAATAAGTATAGCGTATATTAAAAATAAAAATGCCACGATAAATTATTTAAAAAATAATAAATTAGATAACTTTACTCATAATAAAGCAATTCAAAAAATAAGAGAGTCAACTCGCATAACATTAGAAGATAAAGAACTAATAAAAAATTTAAGGAGGAAATAATGAAACTCGACTTAAGTTATATTAATGAAAATAAAACGATAGTAATCGGAGTCTCCGCTGGCCCTGATTCTATGGCACTTCTTCATTATTTAATAAATAACACTACAAATAAATTAGTATGTGCACATATTAATCATAATGTAAGAAAAGAAAGTATAGAAGAAGAAAAATACTTAAAAAGTTATTGTAATAAAAATAATGTAATTTTTGAATGTTTAAAAATAAATAACTACAATGAAAATAACTTTGAAAATGAAGCTCGCAAAAAAAGATATGAATTTTATAATGAATTGCTAGATAAATATCAAACTAAATACCTACTACTAGCACATCATGCAGATGATTTAATAGAAACTATTTTAATGAAAATAGCACGTGGTTCTAATTTAGAAGGATATGCAGGAATAAAAAAAATAAATAAATATCAAGATAAGATAATAATAAGACCACTACTGGATTACACAAAAGATCAAATATTGCAATATAATAAAGATAATAATATTAAATATTTTATAGATAAAAGCAATAAAGATGATAAATATACTAGAAATAGATATAGAAATTATATATTACCATTTTTAAAAAAAGAAGATCCTAATATTCATAAAAAATATATACAATATTCAAATACATTATTAGAATATGATAATTATATTAAAAATCAAACAAAAAAAATACTAAATACAATGTATAATAATAACAAATTAAATATAGATAAATTTAATAAAATAGATGATTTTATGAAAAAAAATATTCTATATTCAATATTAAATACTTTATATAATAATAAAAATAATATCATTACTAATAAACATATTATAAATATTATAAATATTTGTAAAAAGAAAAAAAATAACCAAATAAATCTACCAAAAGGTCTAATATTAATAAAAGAATATGAATATTTAACATTTAGTTTTAACAATATTAATAAAAGTTATAAATTTTTATTAAAAGATTTTCAAACTATAAATAACCATATAATTAAAAAGATAGATAAAACTAATAATAATGGTAATAATATATGCAAATTAAATAGTAAAGACATAAATCTACCATTATATATTAGAAACAAAAAACCAAAAGACAAAATTGAAGTATTAGGACTAAATGGTCATAAATTAGTAAGTGATATTTTTATAGAAAAAAAAGTCCCATTATCATTAAGAAACAATTATCCACTTTTAGTAGATAGTAAAGATAATATATTATGGATACCAAACTTAAAAAAATCTAAATTTAATATTAAAAACAATGAAAATTATGATATAATACTAGAGTACTGTGAAAAGGAGGAAAAATAATGGATATTAAAAAAACAGTAAAAAAAGGATTATTTCCATATGTTTTCTTATTTATATTTATTATTGCCTGTTTATTTATAGTAAACAGCTTAAATTCCACAGTTAATAAATTAACTTATGATGAATTTATAAATGAATTAAATAATAATACAATTAGTGAAATGACTATTACACCAAAAACTAGAACTGAAACATATGAAATAATTGGTAAATTAAAAAATTATGATGAAAATGAAACATTTACTTTGCAATTACCAAGATCAGATGAATTTATATCTAAAATTGTTAATAAAGAAGAAGAAGTAAATTTTAAATTGACAATAAATACCGATCCAGAAGCTTCTTCATGGTTATTAGTACTTATTAACATCTTGCCATTAGTCCTATTAGTAGGAGCCACATTTTGGCTATTTACAAGACAAATTGGTGGAAGTAATAAATCTATGGACTTTGGTAAAAGTAGAGCTAAACTAATGGAAGAAGGACCAAAAACAACATTTAAAGATGTTGCAGGATTAAATGAAGAAAAAGAAGAAGTTCAAGAATTAATTGATTTCTTAAAAAATCCAAAAAAATTCCAAAGTATGGGTGCTAGAATACCTAAAGGCGTATTACTAGTAGGTCCTCCAGGAACTGGTAAAACATTACTTGCAAGAGCAGTTGCAGGAGAAGCAAAAGTACCTTTTTACTACATAAGTGGTTCTGATTTTGTAGAATTATTCGTAGGAATTGGTGCATCTCGTGTACGTGATATGTTTAAACAAGCAAAAATGAATGCTCCTTGTCTAATATTTATCGATGAAATAGATGCTGTTGGTCGCCAAAGAGGAACTGGTCTAGGTGGGGGTCATGATGAAAGAGAACAAACTCTAAACCAATTACTAACAGAAATGGATGGATTTGGTGCTAATGAGGGAATAATAATAATTGCTGCAACTAATAGGCCTGATGTATTAGACCCAGCACTACTTCGTCCAGGAAGATTTGATCGTCAAGTAACCGTAGCACTACCTGATAAAAATGCTCGTATAGAAATATTAAAAGTTCATGCTAAAAACAAAACTTTAGCAAAAGATGTAACACTTGAGAATTTAGCTAAAAGAACTCCTGGCTTCTCTGGAGCAGATTTAGAAAATTTATTAAATGAAGCCGCATTACTTACAGTAAGAAGAAATAAAAAAGCAATTACAATGTCTGAAGTTGATGAAGCAACAGACCGTGTACTAATGGGTCCTGCTAAAGTAAGTAAAAAATATACTGACAAAGAGAAAAAATTAGTAGCATATCATGAAGCAGGACATGCTGTATTAGGATTAAAACTAGATGGTGCAAACGATGTACAAAAAATAACTATTATTCCAAGAGGTCATGCTGGTGGCTATACTATGATGACTCCAAAAGAAGAAAGCTTTAATTACACTAAAAAACAACTATTAGAATCAATATCAGGTCTACTTGCAGGAAGAGTAGCAGAAGAAATAGTTTTCAATGAAATTACAACAGGAGCTCACGATGATTTTAAAAAAGCTACTAAAATTGCTAGAAGTATGGTAACAGAATATGGTATGAGTAATTTAGGCCCAATGATGTTAGATGAACCATCTGAAAATACTTTCTTAGGTAGAGATTATACTAAAAATAGAAATATTTCTGATACAGTAGCACACGAAATAGATGAAGAAATGCGTCGTATAATTAATGAATGTTATAATACTACTAAAAAAATTATTAAAGAAAACAAAAAACTTCTTGACTTAATTGCAAACACTTTATTAGAAGAAGAAACAATTACTAAAGAACAAATAGATTATTTAGTAGAACATGGTCATCTGCCAAAAGATGAAGAAGAACACGAAGAAGAAAAAGAAACAAATAAAAAAGAAACTAAAAATAATGACAAATAAAAAATGCATTCAATGAGTGCATTTTTTTATTCCTCTTCATCATCAAATCTAATAATTAATTCCCCATCTTTAGAATATAAATACTTTTCCCTAGCATATCTAGCTATATAAGTTGGATCTTCTAACTTCTGTATATCTGCTTGTAATTTTTCTTCTTCTTCTTCCAAACTAACTATTCTACTTTCAAGTTCTTTTTTTTCTTTATTAATTAATATAATCTTATTAATACTACCTACTAAATTATAAGAAAGATAAATAATAAGCAAGATAAAAAACATTAAAACAAAAATTGATTTAACTCTAAGCCTTCTTCTAGTTTTAGTCTTAACAGCCAAATTATCACCTTCTTACACATACATTATAACACTCTTAAATACAATTTACAAATAAATTTAATATCCAAAAAACGTCAAAATGTAAACTATTTTCTTTTAAAAGTTAAAAAATGTAAAAAATAAGCTAATAAAAAACCTAATAATATTGCCAATAAAAAATAAATATGTATAATTCCATTATTAATTTTTATTAAACCAATAAAATACAAAATAGTGTTAAATAATAAAAATAAAAAAGTATTTATTGTTTTTATTATAATTTTATCATTATATAAAAACTTATAATTTACTTCTAATAAAAAATAAAAGAAAACTCCAAAGAAAAAAGAAAATATCAAAGAATATATTTGAATAGTTAAAACCATTATCTAAATAATTTAGCTAACAAGGTATTTTCTTTATCTTTTTTATTATTACTATCTAAATAAGTAATACTATCAATTTTTCCTTTAATAGAAACATTTCCTTGATATGTATCTAATTTAATAATTTCCAATTCAGAGCCTTTAACTAATAAAAAACCTAAAGTAGTTTCCATTAAAAATTCTTCATTATCAAAACTTTCTATTTTCTTTACACCAGTTACTACAATATTCTTTCTTTCTGAAATTGAAATACCTTGATTAAAAGTACTTTCCATCTCTTTAACCTTGTCCATAATACCTCCTTGATAAAGTATATGTAAAACAAGAAAAAAAAGAACCCATTATTACTAATGGGGTATAAACTATTCTGCTTTTTCGTACTCATCTAAAATAGCTTTAGAGAATTCTTGACGAGTTTCTGTATTAATAGGATGTGCTATATCTCTATAACCTCCAGTAGATGTTGGTCTGCTTGGCATTGCGATAAATAATCCGTCTTTACCATCAATAATTCTAATATCATGAATAGCAAAACAATCATCTAATAAAACTGAAGCAATTCCTTTCATACGTGAATTTTCTTTATCAATTTTGTGAACAGTTACTGAAGTAATCTTCATAATGTTTCAACTCCTTCCAGAAATTGTCTTTCCAATTACATTCTATCATTTATACTATAAAAGTCAATACTTTTGAGCTTTTTTTTACAAAATATTGTCAAAATACAGCTCAACATTGTTAGTAAGAACATCACAATAGCAAAAACTTTTGTTTTTACTGCTATCTAATTTAACAATAAAAATATAACTATAAACTTCACTTATACTACCATAATATTCTTCTTTTTTATTTCTAGCACAATTACAAACTACTCTAACTCTACTACCAATTTTATTCTCAATTTTCTTTTTTATAGTTTGTATATTCATCTTCCCCCTACTTTCTTGGATAACCTATATACATCGTACCATTAGTTATAATACCTCCAATACCATCAGCACCATATTTAGTCTTTTCTAAAATATTAATTAAATTTATTGGCTTATTTTTATCAGAAAAAGACAAACTACCAGCGATAATAGCAGGATCTAGAGCATGAATATTTATTCTTTTAGGACTAGAAGCAAAATTAGCACCTGCTTTTATCAAATCTTCATAATTAGACTGACAAGCCCCTGCTACTATTAATAATTTCTCATGAGATTTTTCATACTTTCTAGCTTCCTTAACAGCATCTACAAAAGAACTAGTATTCTTATAACTATTATTATCTCTTTTTTTTCGATATAATGCATCATGACCAGTTAAAACTAAAATATCAGGATTATATTTTTCTAAATAAAATTTAACATTTTTACCAAAATCATTTTCATCTAAAAATACACCATATGCTTTAATCTTATTTTTTTTATAAAAATCCATACATTTATCTAAAAAACTTCTATCTCCATCTAAATGTAAAATCCTCCCAGGCATATAAAAATATTCATTACGGTTCAAATTACGATATTCATCCAATTCAGGTTCAAAGTTATCATTTAACTTATCAGAAGTATATTTTCTCAAATCACTAATATTACTATCTGCACAAAGTCTTACAAAAACACCTCTTAAATAACAAATATCATCTTCAATAGAAATAATTTCAAAAACTATATCATTATTATAAGAATTTCTTGTAACTAAATCACCAACTTTAAACATAATATCACCAATAAATAATATGATTTAAAAAAAGAAGTATGAATGTATTATAAATTATTAGCAATATCTATATATATATTCACATCTACTTCTTCAGCACGATTATTTAAACTTAAATTATATTTATTTAAAATTTTTTCTATTAAATCTAAATTATATGATTTTAGATTATTTTTTAAAGTTTTTCTTTTAAATTGAAAGCTATCTCTAACCAACTTATTAAAAATAGATAAATTTTTAATATCAATATTTTCTTTTTTTTCTAAACATACAATAGCACTATCAACTTTAGGAATTGGTCTAAACATTTTTTTATCAACCTTAAATAATTTTTTAACATTATAAAAAGCATTTATATATACTGTTAAAGATCCATATTCTCTAGAATTAACAGAAGCACAAAATCTATTAGCAACCTCATCTTGAACCATTATTAATATAGTATCAAATAATGTAGTATCAATTACTTTTTTTACAATTAAAGTTGTAATATAATAAGGCAAATTAGATACAAAAATTAATTTATCATATTTAATATTTTTAATATCTTTTGAAATATCTACATTCATAAAATCAACAAAATTTAATTTATAATTATTATAATTACTAAGTTTTTCAACTAAAATAGGTTCTAATTGCTTATCAATTTCATATATTAAACCTAATTTAGCTTTAGATAACAATAAGGAAGTTAAAGCTCCCATACCAGGACCTACTTCTATAACTAAATCATTATTAGTAATATTAATAGAATTAACAATTTTATTTATTAAATTATTATCAGTAATAAAATTTTGTCCATATTTCTTTTTTACCTGAAATTCCATATTCACCACCATAAATAGAAAAAGAGCTATGCTCCTAATCTTAACATTTCAAATTTAACATTATTTGTAAGTGGCATTGCTACTTTTTCTGATGGAAATAATAAATCAAATAAAGTCATTTTACCTTCACCAACGTTTCCACCTCTATCAAGTACAATTGCAATTATTGGTTCTGTATTAGGTATGTTAGAAATTCTAACAATTGAATAAAGTGGTATATTAGAACCTGCTGCCACTATTCTAACCTCTCCAAATTCTGAATCGGTATAAGTTGAGGTATTACTTACATTATAACCACTTGCTGTGCTGCCTGAACAACCATTACAATCTGGTCCATACCCAGTAAGTGTTCCAACGTAAGTTTCTAAAACTTGATATCCAGAAGTATCTTGAACATAAATTGGATCTTCTTCTAAAGTCTCTTCTTGTTCTACAACTTCATCTTCTTGTTTTAATTCTTCTAAAACCTCTTCTTCTTTATTTTCGTCTTCATCTTTTTTATCATCTAAAAATACATTTTCATCTGTCATATTTGAAACAAACATAACATTAACGGCATCAGCCATCTTACTTAAATTGTTATTTTCTACAACAGCGACCATATCGTCTTCTGCCTTCGAATTAAACAACCCTACTAAAAATAGAGCTCCCACTGTTAACTGTCCTACAACAATTAACGTATTTGCAACTATTTTTTTCATTAAATCACCTCTTAATTTTCTCAGGCAATATAATTCTATCATATTTTTAGTTTAATGTCAAATAAGCTAGTAGCATTAGAAGTTGTAATAGATTTAACAATGCTATTATTTGTCTTTTTAATATTAGCAATTTTATCAATAATTAAAGGTAAATAAGATGAATCATTTTTATATTTTCTATATGGTTCTGGAGTTAAATAAGGCGAATCTGTTTCTAATAAAATATATTCTAAATCAATCTCTTCTATTACTTTTATTATATTTTTAGCATTCTTAAATGTTACTACACCACCAATACCTAAATAAAAGCCTATATTAATAAACTTTCTAGCCATTTCAACACTACCAGTATAACAATGAATAGAACCTCTTAATTTATATGTATTTAAAATATCAAATGTATCTTGTATACTATCTCTAGTATGTACTATAATAGGTTTATTATACATACTAGCAATATCTAATTGTTTCTTAAAAAAATATATTTGTTTTTCTTTATCAGTATCTTCATAATGATAATCTAATCCAATTTCTCCTAAAGCTATTATTTTATCATCATTAATATGAAGTTTTAACCACTCTAAATCACTATCAGTAACATCATTTAATTCTGTAGGTTGAAACCCAATAGCGCCATATACAATATCATACTTTCTAACTAATTCTAAAACTTCTAAATTACTTTTCATATCACAACCATTAACAATAACAGCACTTATTCCAGCAGCTTTTATTTTATCAATTAATAAATCTAAATTATCATAATATTCATTATATAAATGACAATGAGTATCTATCATAAATCCTCCTTTTAAAAAAAATATACTAACTAGTATAATTTTTTATTTATAAATAAAAATTTAACAAAATAATAAAACACTACAACTAAATAAATAAAATCTAATAAACTTTTATTATTAAATAATACAATAAACAAAAAAACAAGTGTTACTGCAAAAAAGACTAATACAAATACTTTTTCTTTCAAATATTCATTAATCATTTTAGTTTTTCCTTTCTAATAACACTACAATACTAATATAACAAATAAAAACTATA
>CALVVX010000043.1 GCA_944364015.1 uncultured Bacilli bacterium
ATATTTGTCACAAAAGACCACATATAAGTGGAATTATGATATAATTTGTTATAGAAAAAAAGATAGAATAATCTATCTTGATTCAACAATTAATTTAATAGCAGTCCGTTCCTCGCCATCAATTACAATATCAGTAAAAGCAGGGATGCAAACTAAATTTTTCCCACTTGGCGCTACAAACCCTCTTGCAATAGCAATTGCTTTTATTGCTTGATTTAGTGCTCCTGCTCCTATTGCTTGAATTTCTACACTGCCTTTCTCACGAAATACATTAGCTAAAGCACCTGCAACTGAATTTGGATTAGACTTTGTACTAACTTTAAGCGTATCCATAAGTAAAATCATTCCTTTCTTTATACATTACTATATTATGTTGTTAGTATTAAATTAATGATATTTAATTTAGACAATTATAAACATTTAATTTACATATAAATATATATTTGATATAATAAAGTTAACTAATAAGCTATTAAGGAGGAAGTATGTTTAAAATCGATAAAAAGCCAACAATAATAATCAGTGCTTTTATAATTATTATCATAACTATATCAATAATATTATTTTATATCAACAACGCACCTTATTTTAATATAGATTTAGAATACTCCAAAATAACATCGTTTTCATTTTGGTGGTATATAGTAGCAAAAAATATATTTACTATCACATTATTTTTTGCAGGCTTAATTATACCAATCATAACATGTTATGCTTTTTTCAAAATATACCACAGCGGTTATTTAACTAACTTAATACAAAGAGATAATTATAACCATATTATAAAAAAACAAATCTTATATTCTTGGTTAAAAAATTTAATTATTCCAATAATATTACTAATATTTTTAATAATATCAACAATTTTATTTCCAAATCAAAATTTTGAATATAGTTCTGTAGGTTCATCATTTAATTTCGGACACAAATTCATGGAAACCCTAAGTCCATATCTATTTATCTTCCTGTATTTACTAATATTATTTTTATATGGTATATTCATTACAAACATATCTATTATATTATCTAGATATATTAAAAAATTTTCTATATTATTAATTTTTAACTTCATAATAATGATGGTACTAGAATGCATCGGCAACTTTATAATCGGCCCTATAATAGCGACCATTACCAAAATAGAAGGAATAAATAATGTATTTTCACTTTTAAATGTAGTATATTTAGATGGTATACCAAACATATGGCTAACATTTGCATTTTTAATAATTATAAATATTATAGCTATCTTAATTATATATAAAATATATTCAAACAAAGAGAAAGTGTTGAATAATTATGAATAATTTAGAAAAAATAATCATAAATGATTACAAAAAATCAATAATATATAAATTAATCATTCCCTATATTGGCCTAGGAATTTTTATCTTTAGTGTTAATCGTTTTGAATACAATTTCTTTGAGCTGTTAAATTACGTATCATGCAACCCATTTATAATTATAGCATTTTTAATTCCAAGTATTTTATCATCAATAATATATATAGAAAAAAAGTATTTTAATAATTATAATATATTAATAAGACTAAGCAAAAAAGAAATAATAAAATCTAATTTAAAATTAATATTTTATATAGTTAGTAATATCTTTATTATACTACTTATATTAAGTATAATCTTTACCATTATTTTTTCTAATAGAAACTTTAATATTACCAATAATTATATATATAATATTCCAAATACAATAATACTTTTTATTGATTTATTTAAAATATATTTATTTTCAATTATACTAGGTATACTAACAAGCTATTTAACCAATAAAAAAGCCTATATAATAACCACTATTACAGTTATTATCATAATATCATTTATAGACATTTTACCAAACTATATATTAATATTTTTACCAGGATATTATATAAGTAGACTTACAGAATTTAGCTCAATAACTACAAATATCATATATTCTTCATTATATATTATTATTAATTTTATACTAGTATTTAGTATATATCTATTAAAATGGAAAAAAGATATACTATTTGAAAGGAGTAATTAAATGAAAATAGAAATAAATAACTTATCTAAAACATTAGATAACAACATAATATTAGATAATATTAATATGAGCCTAGAATCTGGTAATATTTATGGTTTTATTGGAAGAAATGGCAGTGGTAAAACAATGCTTTTAAAAGTCATCTGTGGGTTTGTAAAACCAACTAGTGGAACTATTTTAATAAATGATGAAAATGCTCTAGCAAATAACTATTTTAATAATGAAATTAGAGCATTGATAGAAAAGCCAAATTTTATAAACAATTTATCTGGTTTTGACAACTTAAAACTACTAGCAAGTATTAATAATAAAATAGATGATAAAACAATTCTAACTTGGTTAGATAAAGTTGACTTATTAGAAGAAAAAGATAAATTATATTCTAAATACTCTTTAGGTATGAAACAAAAATTAGGAATTGTTCAAGCACTAATGGAAGATACAAAAATAATATTATTAGACGAACCATTAAATGGAATCGATGAAAACAGTGTTAATATTATTAGAAATATCTTATTAGAAGAAAAAAATAAAGATAAATTAATTATCATAGCAACCCATATTAAAGAAGATATTGAAAAACTATGTAATATAATTTATCATTTTGATAGTGGAAAAGTAACTATAGTAGATAAAAAAACTAATTAGTTTTTTTATTTTTAACTAAATTGTATAAAACACTAACTTCTTTAGGATTAAGTTTTCTATACTCTCCTACTTTTAAGCCATCAGTAGTAAAAAAAGCATATTTTATACGAGTTAATTTATCAACTTTATATCCAATTGATTCAAACATTTTTTTTACTTGATGATTTCTACCTTCATGAATAGTTAATTCAACTATACTAGTTTCTTTTTTCTTATCAACTTTACGAAGTTTAACTTTAGCTTTAGATGTTTTTATATTATCAATATATACTCCATTTTTTAATTTTTTTATATCATAACCAGTTACTATTCCACTTACTTTGGCAACATAGGTTTTATCTATATTACTAGATGGATGCATCAGAAGATTAGCTAGTTGTCCATCATTAGTAAGTAAAATTAATCCTGTTGTATCATAATCTAATCTACCTACTGGATAAATTCTAGTTTTTGTATTAATAATATCTACAACTGTTTTTCTATTATGTTCATCATTTGTACTACTAATGGTAAATCTTGGCTTATTTAATAAATAATATTCAAACTTTTTTTCTTTTATTAATAAATTACCATTAATTTCTATTTTATCTTTATTACTAGCTAAATATCCTATATCTATAATTTTTCCATTTACTTTTACTTTTTTTTCTTTTATTAATTTTTCTGCTTTTCTTCTTGAACAATAACCATAATTAGCAATTATTTTTTGTATTTTCTCCACTTTTTCACGTCCTTTTTTCAATTATATATAATATAAATATAATAGTCAATGAGTTTTTTTTATCTTTTTGACTGATATTTGACATATATTTTTAATTAATTTTGATATTGTGTTGCATTATAATATGTATATGTTACAATTTAGTTGAGGAAGGGAGTTGGGAGAATGAATAAATTTAGTAGACCTGTTACTTCTTTTTATGTTGGCTCTATCGTTTCTGATAATTTGAATGTTTTAGGTAATAATCCCAAAAAAGAGTATTTGTTTTATCAGAAAAAAGATAAAAACTTTATATGTATCGGTGAATTATTTAATGGTAAACCTGTTGTATGTAAGTTAAATGATGGTAATTATGAATTTGGCGATGTGGTTATAAAACTTAAATGTGATTTGACTTCCTATATGACCACTAAGGAGTTGGAAACTTATTTAACTTGTGGAATAAGTTTTGTTGAAGCTTATTTAATATATGAAGATAATTGTAATATTAAGAGAGTTAAAAAGGATGAAAATCACATGTTAAAAGTAAGAAAGAAGAGGTTTAATGATTTAAAAAGCAAGTATTTAGTGTAACTTGCTTTTTAATTTGTGTAATATATTCATAGCCTCAATTGGAGTAATTTCTAATATGTTTATTTTTTTTAATTCTTCTTCTACTTCGCTTTGTTGATTATTAAAATCAAGTTGCAATGATGTTTGTATTTTTTTATCTCTTTTTACTTCTTTTTTTTCGTATACTACTAATACATCATTTGCTCTTTTTATTATTTCTTCTGGTAAGCCTGCTAATTTGGCAACATTTATTCCATAGCTTTTATCAACACTTCCATTTTTTACTTTATGTAAAAATGTTATTGTTCCTTCTTTTTCTTCAGCAGATACATGAACATTTTTTAAATTTATTAATTTTTGATCTAAATCAGTTAATTCATGATAATGAGTTGAGAATAATGTTTTTGCTTTTACTTTATTATGAATGTATTCTAATATTGCTTGAGCAAGGCTCATTCCATCAAATGTTGCTGTTCCTCTTCCTAATTCATCAAATAATATTAGACTATTTTGAGTAGCATTTAATACTGCATTTGCTGCTTCTTTCATTTCTACCATAAATGTTGATTCTCCACTTACTAAATCATCACTTGCTCCAATTCTTGTAAATATTTTATCAAATATTGGTAATATTGCTTCTTTTGCGGGTACATATGAGCCTATTTGTGCCATTATAGCTATTATACCTAATTGTCTCATATATGTTGATTTTCCTGCCATATTTGGTCCTGTTATTAGGAGTATATTTGTATTTTTATCCATAATTATATCATTTTTTACATATTCTTCTTTGATTACTTTTTCTACAACAGGATGTCTTGACTCTATTAATTTTATTTGATTTTCTGTTGTTATAATTGGTCTTACATAATTATTTTTCTCTGCAACTAATGCTAGTGATTGTAATACATCTATTTCACTAATTACTTTAGCTATTTGTTGTAATTTTGGTATGTATGTAGCTACTTTATTTCTAATTTCAATAAATAAATCGTATTCTAAATTGATTATTTTATCTTCGGCACTTAAAATTAAATCTTCTTTTTCTTTTAATAATGGTGTTATATATCTTTCACAATTTGCTAGAGTTTGCTTTCTTGTATATCCCATTTCTTCTGTTATTAAATTAGTATTTCCTTTACTAATTTCAATATAATATCCAAATACTTTATTAAATCCTACTTTTAAATTTTTTATTCCTGTTCTTTTTTTCTCTTCTTCTTCAAAATTACTTATAAATTCTTTACCACCACTTCTTAATTTTTTTAACTCATCTAATGTATTTGAATAATTTTCTTTTATTAAATATCCTTCTTTTAACCCTATTGGAGGTGATTCATAAATTGATTTTTCTAATAATTCATACAAATCTTCAAGTGTTTCTATATCTTGATAATAATTTATTTTATTTAAAATTATTTTTATATCTTTTAAATACTTTATCGAATTTTTTAACTGTAATAAATCTCTTCCATTAGCACTTCTTAAGGCTACTTTACCTGATAGTCTTTCTAAATCATATATATTATATAAATATGTTCTAAGTTCATCTGTTAAGATAAATTCTTCAATTAATTTACTAACTATATTATATCTTTTTTCTATTTCTTCTTTATCCACTAGTGGATTTTCAATCCAATTTTTTAATTTTCTAGATCCCATTGCGGTTTTAGTATTATCTAATAACCATATTAGTGAATAAGTTCTTTCTTTTAATCTTAAAGTTTCTGTTAATTCTAAATTTCTTTTAGTATGAATATCCATTTTTAAAAATTCATCACTTTTTATTATAATTGCTTTTTGTAAATGAGTCATATTTCTTTTTTGTATATTTATTAAGTAATGTAATAAATGTTTTATTGATATAGTATAACAAGTATCTAAATTTTGATATACGTCTGATAAAGTATTATCTTCTATTATTTTATCAATAATTGTTATTGGTATTTTATATTTATTTTTTATTTCGTTTATTAATTCTTTTTTTATTTTTGAATTAACTATTATTTCTTTTATATTTAATTTTAATATTTCATTTATTAATATATTATTATCATAAATTAATTTTTCTGTATATAATTGTCCTGTTGTTATATCACAGTAAGTTATTATATAGTAATATTCAAAGTCTTCTATACTTGCAATATAGTTATTTTCTTTTTCATTTAGTGAATTACTACTAATAATTGTTCCTAATGATATTACTTCTTGAACTTCTCTTTTTACTATTCCTTTAGCGGTTTTTGGATCTTCTACTTGCTCACAAATGGCTACTTTATAGCCTTTTTTTACTAATTTATCAATATATGTTTCTACTGCATGATGTGGAACACCACACATTGGTATTTTTTTATCTATTCCTGCATTTCTACCTGTTAGAGTTAATCCTAGTTCATGTGATGCTATTTCGGCATCACTGAAGAATAATTCATAGAAATCTCCTAGTCTATAAAATAGTAAAACATCTTCATAGTTTTCTTTTAAATCAACATAATGACGCATCATTGGAGCTAATTTTTCTTTGTTTATATCGCTTATTTTCATTACATCACCTCAAAAATGATATATATAATATATCATTAATTAAAAAATTTAACAATAAGTTTATTTTATTACTTCATAAATTAATGGTTCTTTTTTTACTTTTTTATTACTTGTAATAATATTAATATCTAAATTTAGTTCTTTTTTAGTATATAAACTCATTACAATTTCATCTTTTTCTACATAATCTCCATTTTTCTTATGTAATATTATTCCTGCATTATAATCTATATTATCTTCTTTATTTAACCTACCCGCTCCTAGGTGCATAGCAAGTTTTCCGATGAAATCTGCAGATAAGTTTATTATATACCCACTTGTTTTTGCTTTAATAATATATTTTGGTTCTTCTTTAGTTAATGATGATAAATTTCCATTTTGATAGCTAATTAGTTCTTTAAACTTTTTATATGCATTATTATTTTTTAAATTATTTATTACCATCTTTTCTGCTTGTTTTAAAGATATATTTAATCCAAGACTTACCATATATGTAGCTAAATTAATACACAATGTTTTTAGTTCATTATCTTTTTTATTAGTTAAAATATCTATTGCTTCTTTTACTTCTAAACTATTTCCAATATTATTTCCTAATGGTATATTCATATTAGTAAGTAAACATATTACTTTCATATTATTATTTTTTCCTATATCTATCATAATATTTGCTAGTCGTCTTGCATCTTTGATATTTTTTATTAGTGCTCCTTTTCCTACTTTTAGATCAATTACTAAATTAGAAGTTCCCATAGCTATTTTTTTACTCATAATTGAAGATGCAATTAAAGGAATTGATTCTACTGTTCCAGTTGCATCTCTTAAGGCATATATTTTTTTATCCGCGATTGCTATATCAGTAGTTTGAGATGTTATGGCTATTCCTATTTTATCTAGTTGATTTATAAATTCTTCTGTAGTTAAATTTAGTTTCATATTTTCTATTGATTCTAATTTATCTATTGTACCTCCAGTATATCCTAGTGCTCTACCACTCATTTTAGCTACTTTAACATTACATGATGCAACTAATGGTGCAATTATTAGAGTAGTTTTATCTCCTACTCCTCCAGTTGAGTGTTTATCTACAACATTACTAAATTTAGATAAATCTAATTTAGAACCACTTAATGTCATGTATTTAGTTAAATAATTTATTTCTTTATTTGTCATATCTTGTATAACTATAGCCATTAATAATGCACTCATTTGATAATCTTTTATTTTTCCATTAACATAATTTTTAATTACATATTCTATTTCTTCTTCTGTTAATTGTTGTTTGTTCTTTTTTTTTAATATTATATCAATTATATTCATTTAATCCTCCTTATAAGTTGAAGTAAATAAATCTTTTTCTTCGTCTATTTCTTCTAATAATTCTATTTTAGGTAGTTCAGATATTGAGGATAATCCAAAATAATCTAAAAAATCATCTGTTGTTTTATATAAAATTGGTTTTCCTGGTAAATCTGCTTTGCCATTTTCTTTTATTAATCCTTTTGCTAATAATCTTCTTATTATATAACTAGAATCTACTCCTCTTAATTTATCTATTTCAATTCTTGTTATAGGCTCATTATAAGCTATTATTGCAAGTGTTTCTAATGCTGTTTGACTTAATGTATGTGTTTTAGGATTTTCTAATAGTTTTTGATAATATTGTTTATGTTCTTCTTTAGTTGTTAATTTGAATGTATTAGCTAAATACTTTATTCTAAGTCCTCGATTATCACTTTCATAGCTATTTTTTAAATTAAATATTAATCTTTTTGCTTCTTCTTCACTTATATCTAATACATCCATAACTTGATCTATTGTTAAACCTAAATCCCCTTGTACATATAATAAACCCTCAATTATTGCTTCCATCTTCTGTCCTTCTTTCTATGTATATGTTATCAAAATTATTAGTTTGATTAATTATTATTTCTTTTTCTTTAGCAAGTTCTAATATTGATAAAAATGTAACTATTATATATGGCTTATTGTATTCTAAAAATAATTCACTAAATTCACATTTATTTTTTTTAAGTAAAATATTTCTAATAGAATTCTTTCTATCTTTTATACTATATTCTTTATTAGTTACTTTAGTAATAAGTGGTTTTTCTAATTCTTTTCTTTCTAAATATTTTCTAAATGCTAATAATAAATCATCAACACTTGCTTCTTGAATAGTATCTTCATCTATATATATTTTTATATTTTCAGGCCCTTTTATATAATATTTATTTCTAGTTTCTTCTAGTAATTTGAAATCTCTAGTTACTTCTTTATATTTTTTATATTCTAATAATTTATTAATTAATTTTTCTTTAGTTAACTCTTCTTCATCATCTTCTTCTACCTTTTTTTGAGGCAATAACATATTAGATTTCATTTCCATTAATTCTGCAGCCATAATTAAGTAATTAGCACCAATATTTATATTTAAGCTCTCCATTTGATTAATATAATCTAGATATTGTTTAGTTATTCTTTCTATTGATATATCATAAATATCTATATTATCTTGTTTTATTAAATGTAGAAGTAAATCTAATGGACCTTCAAATTCATCAATTTTAACATTATAATTCATATTTTCACCTACATGTATTATAACAAAATAAATGCAAGATGTAAAATAAAAAATGACTAAGTCATTTCTATTTATAATGTATTAGTTCCCACAATTACATTGATTAGTGGTTCTAATACTCTTGCATATCTAGTTTGCAACTGTTGAGTATTTATTTGTTCATAATCTATATAATTACTTGTATCTACATTTATTTCTTGTCCTAAACTTGAAATAGTACCTGTATTATTTAGAGTAAATGTATCTTGTTGCACATTAATTGTAAAACTATTTTCATAAGTTAAATTACTACCTATTGTATTTTTAAACTTATAAGTAATCTCAAAATTTTGAGATGGCGCCGGACCAATTAAAGCCGAATCAGTAGCATCCAAAGAAGTTTGTGGAACAGTTAATGTATAAGTATAAAATTCATCAACCTCACTTCCCTTTATTGTAATTGGATTTGTAGTTTCTGAAGTTATTTGTAAATCAAAGTTTTTACCATCTACTTTTAATTTA
>CALVVX010000044.1 GCA_944364015.1 uncultured Bacilli bacterium
GTCATTTGATGTTATTATTATCTTATCAAAAAAGTAGAAGTAACTTTTTATTAATTCTTGAAATCTGCGACTTGAATTTTCTACTAGGTCAAAGTGATCAATTATAATTGTGGGAAAGTTATTAGAAGTATTTCTTAAATTTAGTGATATTCCACTTATGAAAGTACGATTTAGGTTTATTTTAGTTTGACAGTAAAATCTTGTAGCAAGATAAGCGTTAAAGTTATTTAATTCTCTATCTATTAATTCTTTATATACACTAAAGTTTTTGTTGTAGTTTAAGTTGTTTTGTTGAATATATTCTAATATTTTTTTTGTAAAGATTAATTCATGATAGTATTTGTATTCTATTTCATTTAATCCTTGATCATAATACATATCATAATAATTTAGATATATTATATTTCTATTTTTTTGGGCATAATATTTGAGCGTTATTGTTTTTCCAGAACTTGATGGTCCGGATAATATTATTTTATCTTTTGTTGCGTTGTTTATTTTTTCTATTATTTCTTCGCACGGTTTTTCAATTATTTTTTTATTTTCTTCCATTTTTTCCTTTCCTTTCTACTTTTTTTGTTTTGAAAGGTATAAATTAACTAAAATTTTTCGTTTTCTTCTTGGTTATGTATTATAACATTTTTTTTAATAAATTCAAGTAGTATTTGTTATTTTAACAAATTATTTATTATTGTATATAATAATATGTAAGGTTGGTAATGTTATTATTTATTCACAAAAATAAAGTTTTTCCATAAAATAATGTGAAAGGAAAAAAGGAGGTTAATTTATGGGAAGTTACGGTTCTTCTGCTGCGATTGTTTTGGTACTATTTATACTATTAATAATTATTCTTGGAGCTTGGATTTAAAAATTTTTAAGGAGGTGTAAATATGTCTAATAATGCATGCGGATGCAATAACGAATGCCAAAATAGAGGCGGTAGTGGATTTTTAATTATTGTTGTTTTATATATATTACTTGCTATTATTTTGGGTTCTTGTTTGTTTTAAAAATTGTTAGAATTTCTAACAATTTTTTAATGGCATTTTGAAAATATACTTATTATATTATATAATTTTATTAAATTGTTTGTATTTGTTGTTTCTTTTATTAGTTTTGTTTTTATTTCTTTTACATTATTTGATTCTTCTAAAAAGTAATCATAATATATATATTTTAATATCATTTTATCTGTTGTATTTTTAAAAAAATCTAGTAATATTTCTTTTTTTTCTATTTCTATTCTACTTTTATTGGTTTGTTTTTGATTTATTATAAAGCTTATTTTTATTTTTTCTATATTTTTTGCTTCTGATATTACTTCTTCTTCTTCGTCATAAAGCATGGAGCTTTTTTTTATTACGTATCCTTCTTGATCAATAATTATTCCCATTGCTGTTTTTCCATTAGTTATTAAACATGTTATTTTATCTATATTTTCATCATCAAATATCAGATAATTTTTTTTGATTATGTTTAGTGTTTCTTTACTTATTTTTGTTTTGTTTTCTTTTAAGCTTACATAGTCTTTATCATTTACTTTAAATAGTGGTATTTTTCTTATATTTATTATATCATCTGTGTTTTTCCATTCGTATACTTCATAATAATTGTTTTGAAAGTTTAAGATAATATCGTATATGTTATTCATTTTCATTCTCCTTTAATTTGCTACTTATTACTATTATTATTAATCCAATTATGGAATAGTAGCATTCTATTCTTCTAACTATAAAATTTACATATTCTTCTAAATTATACCCTATTGTTAATAAATTAAGATATAATATGATATAAGAAAAGCCTAATACAGATAATCCAAATCCAATTAAAAATAAAAAAATACGTCTCATATTAATACTCCTATTTAATAATATTAATATAAGACTCTATTTTATTCTATATATTTGTTATTTTCTATGTCTACACTGCTAATTGATTCAAACCTTTTGCTTATTTTATCTGTTGTGATGTGGATATTTTCTACATCTTTATTTACTGTTTCTATGCTTCTAGATAGTTTATCCCATCTTTCTTTGTAGCGAGAAAATTCTAGTCCTAGTTTGTTTAGTTCATCATGGATTACTGATGCATATTTGTCTCTTTCTATGTTTTTTAGTAAAACTTGAATTACAGTTAGGGTTGACATTAATGTTGTTGGTGATGTTATCCAAACTCTTTTTTTATTAGCATATTCTATGATTTCACTGTGATATGCATTGATTTCTGCGAATATTGCTTCTGCAGGTAAGAACATTATTGCTTGATTGCTAGTTACTCCTGGTATTATGTATTTGTTACTTATTGCATCTATATGTTTTTTTACGTCATTTTTAAATTGTTTTTCGTATGTTTGTCTTTCTTGTGGTGATTTGTTTTTATCAACCATTTTTTGATATGCTTCTAGCGGAAATTTTGAATCTATTGCGACTGTTCCTAGTGGTTCTGGTGCAAATATTACGCAGTCTGCGATTGTTCCGTTTTTAAATGTATACTGAAGTTGATATATTTTATCGTTTTTTTCTCCAAATATACTTGTTAGTATGTGTTTTAAGTTAATTTCTCCAAATATTCCACGGCTTTTTTTATCTGTTAATATGCTTTGTAGTGATACTATGTCTGTTGATAAGTTATCTATTTTCTTTTGTGCTTCATCTATTTTTGATAATCTTTCTAATACTGATGTGAATGTTTTATTTGTTTTGCTAAAATTATCATCTAATCTTGTGTTTACTTTTTCATTTAATTTTTCTATATTTTCGTTTAAATTTTTCATCATTTCTATTTTAAATTCTGATATTTCTTTGGTTATTTTTTCGCTTAATTCTGTGAAGTTTTCGTTTATCATTTTTGAAAGTTCAAATTTAAAGTCTGATATTTCTTTGATTGTTGTTGTTTCTAGCTTTCCTAATCTTTCTGTTATATTTGTTTCATTTATGTTTTTTGTTAGTGATATAATTGTTAGTATTATTGTAATAATTATTCCGATTAATATTATATATTCCATTGTATCAACTTCCTTTTCTTTTTGATTATATCATTCATACATATGTTTGTCAATGTTTTTTTTAAAAAAGTTAAAAGAATTTAATCTTTTAACTTGCATACGTCTACCCATTTTTTGTAGTTAGATAATTTTTCTAGTTGTTCTATTGTTAGTTTTATTGCACTATTTGCACTTCCACATGCTGGATATACGTGTGTAAATCTTTTTAGTGAGTTGTCAAGGTATACTTCTATATCACTATCTATTGCAAACGGACATACTCCTCCGACTGGGTGTCCTACTAGTGTTTCTACTTCCATTTTATCTAACATTTTTGGTTTTGTATTAAATTCTTGTTTGTATTTTGTATTATCTATTTTACTGTCTCCTGCACATACTATTAGTATTATTTTGTTATCAATTTTTAGTGATATTGTTTTTGCTATTTGAGCTTCTCTTGTATTTAATGCTTGTGCTGCTAGTTTTACTGTGGCACTTGATTGTTCAAATTCTTGTATTTTATCTGCTAAATTGAATTGTTCTAAATATTTTTTTACTTTATTTACTGACATTGTTCCTCCTTAATATTTTTGTGTGTATTCTTGATATCCTCCAATTATATTGTGGGTGTTATATCCAAACGAATTTAATCTATTGCTTATTTCACTACTTTGTTTGCCATAATCACAGTATAGATAGTATATGTTTTTTTTATCTAAATAGTGTGAATGGTTTGCTAATAAGTTATAATATGGTATGTTATTTGCATTTGGGATATGTCCTAAATTATATGTATAGTTATCTCGTATGTCAATTATTTGTCCATCTGATAATAGTGCTTTTTCTAATGTTATTCCCAATTTATCACCTCTATTATAATTTATTATTATTTCTTTTTGTTGCAAAGGCGATTACATAAGGAAAACTTCCTTTGATAGGAAGTTTATATTAAGCTTACTATTATTAGTACTACAAATATTAATATGAATAATTCTAATATAAATCTCCAAATGTATTTTAGCCATGTTGGATATGAAACATCTAGATATGTAAGACCAAATATTAATATTAAGCTTGTTGGACCAATTAGCATTACTAATCCATTTAGAGTTTGGAATGCTAGTGCTAGTACTTGGAACATTGATTCATCAGTTATTACATTTACTATTGGTGTAAATATTCCTATTGTTGTGTAGTATAAGTCTACGTTTGTAATACTACCAATAACTGTGAATAATGATGCCATTGCTAGGTTTAGGCTTCCCATTGAATCTGATGCTTTTGCGATTAGGTTTTCCATGAAGCCGTTGTTGTAACAACATATTAGTACTGTATATGCTAATATCATCATTAAGGCTACTGGCAAGATTTTCTTTGCACCTTCAACAAATCCTTCTATCATTTCGTCAAATTTTATTTTTCCAATAAATTTGA
Organism: uncultured Bacilli bacterium; assembly: GCA_944364015.1. Lineage (GTDB taxonomy): Bacteria > Bacillota_I > Bacilli_A > RF39 > UBA660 > CALVVX01. The sequence continues at coordinate 4,424 of CALVVX010000044.1, forward strand.
TAACTATGATTGCAAGTAGTAAGACTATTATAACCATTAAATAATTTCCTAATGTTGCCCATTCTCCAAAGGCTGTGAAGTTAGCGGAAATTATGTTAGGGAATAATGCAAAGCCACTTATTGATAGACCTGTTAGCCATGTATGGAAATCATTAAAGATATCTAATCCGAATAAGCTAGACCATGGTACTAGTCCTAATATTAGTAATATTAATACTAGTGCTAATACTATTATCAAAGGTAATGTTTTTATGTTTTTGTAATCTTCTTTTACTTCTGATATTTTTAAATCTGGTTTGCTTAAGTTATATTTTACTTTCTTTTCTTCAACGTTTTTAATATGCTTATTTATATAATATATTAATAATGCACATCCTGCGAATAATAAGAATATTTTTGGAAATAAATTTGCTAACTTTTCTGCTCCTGTGAATTCTTCAAATGTTGTATAAACTACTGAATAATAAGAGTTTGGATCTCTAAATGTTACAAATATACCTCCAATAAATCCAATTATGATTCCTCCTATTGTTGAGCTTAATGCTACTAATTTGTCATAACCAAGTAATAAAATAATTGATAATACTAGTGGTACAAATACTAATAGTGGCATTGTGATTCCTGTTAATGATGTGATTAGTGCAAATACTACTAGTGTTACAAATACAAATTTTTTACTATTTGGTTTTACTTTAGTTACAATAGTATCTAATAGTTTTTTATAGGCTGCTGTTTTATTTAATACGCCATAAAATCCTCCTAGTACTATTACAAATAAAGCTGTATCAAAGAAGTAATAAAATGATTGTACTCCATTGATAAATACATCTCCTAATCCTGTGTATGCTATTTCTGCATTTCTATTTGGCACAAAATAGCTTAGAATAACTACTAATAACAACATTATTAGTATAATTTTGAATAAACTATTTTTTTTCATCTCTATCCTCCCTTGAGATAATTATACCACAAAATGGTTATATGTTATATATTTTTTTACATTTTCTTAACATTTTGTTATTATTTCTAGGGTTCCTATTTATAATATTTAATTCATATTATTAGTAGGCTTATATTTCGGTGGGAGACACCGTAGTAGTGTTATATTATTTTTTTATTTTATAATGTTGTTTTAATCCTTCAAACATTATGTTGATACTTGCATTTATATCTCTATCAATTTCTAGGCCACATTTATTACATATGTATATTTTATTGTTTAAATTTTTAATTTTTTCATTTCTGTTTCCACACCTACTGCATATTTGACTGCTAGGATAATAGGTGTTTATTTGGTAATAATATTTGCCGTATTGTTGACTTTTATTTTTTAATAATGTACATATTGTGCTAAATCTTGCATCCATAATGTATTTTGATATTGTGTTATTATGTGTCATTTGTTTTACTTTTAGCTTTTCACTTACGATTATGTCGTAATTTTTTACTATGTCATTGACTATGTTATAGGCATTGTGTTTTCTGGTGTTTTTTATTCTACTATATAACAAAGCTATTTTTTGTTTTGTTTTGTTATAGTTTTGACTATCTGGTTGTTGATTTGATAGTTTTTGTTGGAGTTCTTTTATTTTGTTTTCATATTTTTTGATACTTTTTTGATTACTATAGTAATTTCCGTCGCTTGTTGTTATTAGTTTTCTTATTCCTAAATCTATACCTACGATTGTGGTTGGTATTACTTTTTTTTGATATTGTATGTTGGTTTGGGTTAATATACTTACGTAGTATTTATTTGTTAGTTCTTTAGTTATTGTTGCGTTTATTATTTTTCCTGGTGCTATTTTTTTATAACCTTTTAGTTTTACTAGCCCGAGGGTTGGTAGTTTAATTCTTTTATTTATTAGGTCCAATTCGATTGTATTTTGGTTTTTTATATTGTATGTTGTGTATGTTTGTTTTTCATTTTTATTTTTGTATTTTGGTTGTAGGCTTTGTTTGTTTTGGTATTTTTTATAGGATTTTATTAGACTGTTAATTGTATATGTTATGGCGTGTTGGTCTATTTGTTTTAATTGGGGGTTTATTTGTTGGAGATATTTTAGGTTGGTGCATAATTGGTGTATTGTTTGTGGTCCTTTTTGTTTTTGGTATTCTAAATAATAATTATATATGTATCTTGTGTAGTTGTAGGTTTTGTTTATTTGATTTTCTTGTTGTTTGTTTGGATATATTCTAAATTTGTATGATTTATAATTTTTCATCTGTTTCTCCTTTTTTTTGCTCAAGTGTACCAAATAAACAAATGTTTGTCAATACTTTTTTTTATTTTTTTTTATGTTTTTTTTTATTGCTTTATTTTAAAGGGGTTGCGGGTGGTTTTTTGGTTTTCTTTTTTTTTATTTTGATATAAATTTTTTTAATTGTTTTACTGTTTTGGTATTTTTAATGTAAAAAAAAAGAAGAATGTGTTTGTGTTATTTTGATTCTTCTTTTATTACTTGGCTTCCTGCCATCATGTCGTGTAGTCCACGACGGTCTTTGCGGTATAATACCATTAGTGCACATACTACTACAAATATTGACATTGTTGAGTTTAATATTACATATGTTTCCATGTATAGTTCTTTGGTTAGTATAAATATTGCTAATAGTGATATTGTTGTTGTTAATATACCTTGTACTATGAATGTTCTTAAAAACATTGTTAGGAAGTTTGGTTCTTTTTCTTCTTTATTTACTACTTTTATTTTTAATATTTTTTTGCCTATTGTTTGTCCTTTATTTAAGTATTGGAATATTGTGAAGTATACAAATGTTATTAGTAGAGATATTGCTGTTGCTGTTTTTGATTCTTGTTGGTATTTGTATTGTAGGTCGATTAGTTGGTTGTTTAGTTGTTCTAGGTTATCTTTTTCTGTGTCTATGTTTACTATTTTGTTCATTGTTTCATTTATTTGATCGTTTATGTCATTTAGTGTTGTTGTGTTAAATGATAGGGCAAATAGGCTAAATATTAAAGATATTATTATATAGTCAATTAGATATGCTAGTAAGCGTTGCATAAATGTTGCTTTCATTTTTATCACCTGTTTCGTTATTATTATATAATATTTTTTGTTTTTTTGAAATAGTTATGGTTAATTTTATGTTTTTTTATTTGTTGATTAGTGTTTTTTGATAGTTATCTAATATTTCTGTTATTTGTTTTGCTGTTGTTGCTTTGAAGCATGCTTCTTTGATATTTGTTGAGTTTGGTATTCCTTTTAGGTACCATGCAATGTGGCTTCTCATTTCTAGGACTGCTACTTTTTCGTTTTTGATTTTTAATAGATATTTTAGGTGTTTGTGGCACATGGCTATTTTTTCGTTTGTGGTTGGTGGTGGGATTAGTATTCCTTTTTCAAGGTATGTTATTGTTTGTTTTATTATCCAGGGGTTTCCTAGGGTTGCTCTTCCTATCATGATGGCGTCGCATTTTGTATAGTCTAACATTTTTTTTGCGTCTTGTGGTGTTTTTATGTCTCCGTTTCCTATGACTGGGATTGAGACTGCTTCTTTTACTTGTTTTATTATGTCTAAGTCTACTGTTCCTTGGTATCCTTGGCTTCTGGTGCGAGCGTGTATTGTGATGGCGCTGGCTCCTGCTTTTTGGCATGTTTTTGCTACTTCAATTGCGTTTATGTGATTGCTATCCCATCCACTTCTTATTTTGACTGTTACTGGTACTTTTACTGCGTTGACTACTGCGTTGACTATTTCATATATTTTTTGTGGATTTTTTAGTAGGTATGAGCCTGCTTGGGCTTTTAGGGCTACTTTGGGTACGGGGCAGCCCATGTTTATGTCTATTATGTCTGGTTTCATTTGTTGTTCTATTTTTTTTGCGGCTTTTACGAAGCTTTCTATGTCGCTTCCAAATATTTGTTGGGCTATTGGTCTTTCGTCTTCTTCCATATATAGCATGTCTAGTGTTTTTTGATTTTCATGGGTTATTGCTTTGTCGCTGACCATTTCTGCATATATTAATCCACATCCCATTTCTTTTATTATTTTACGAAATGCACTGTTACATACTCCTGCCATTGGGGCTAGTACTACATTATTTTTTAGTGTTATATTTCCTATTTTAAACATTTGCTCACCTCGAATTCTTTTGGTATTTCTGCTTTTATTGTTAGTTCTTTGTTTGTTCTAGGGTCTGTTAGTTGTAGTATATAAGCGTGTAGCATTAGTCTTGATTTTATTTTTGATCCGTATTTTTTGTCTCCGATTATTGGATGGTTGTTTTCGCTTAAATGTACTCTTATTTGGTTTCTTCTTCCTGTTAATATGTTTACTTCTAGTATTGATTTGTTGTTTTTTTCTTCTATTACTTTATATTCTGTTATTGCTTCTTTTCCTTCTTTATTTTTTGTGGAGTATACCATTTTTGCTCGATTTTCTTTTAGATATGTGTGAAATCTTCCTTGTGGTTTTATTTTTCCTTCTATTAATGCGATGTATAGTCTTTTTTTT
>CALVVX010000045.1 GCA_944364015.1 uncultured Bacilli bacterium
CATGCTTATACTAATGATCAAGCAACACTTGATGTTAATCATAAAAAAGGTATTTATTCTAGAAGAGGAAGAGCTTGTGCGATGAATATAATTCCTACTTCTACTGGGGCTGCTAGTGCCATTGGAAAAGTTATTCCTAAACTAGATAATAAATTTAGTGGACGAGCTTTTAGAGTTCCTGTATCTGATGGATCATTAATTGATTTAACAGTAGAATTGAAAAAAGAAGTTAGTGTTGAACTAATTAATAATGCTTTTAAAAACAATCAAAATGAAACTTTACTTTATACTGAAGATCCTATTGTTTCATCTGATGTTATATCTTCTAGTTATGGAGCAGTTGTGGATGGATTATTAACTGAAGTATTAGATGTTGATGGGAAACAACTTGTAAAAATAGTTGCTTGGTATGATAATGAATTAGGATATTCTTATCAAATGGTAAGAACTGCAAAAAAATGGTTAACTTGCGGAAAAATTAATTGATAAAATATAAAAAATGTGGTATTCTATTATTATAGTGTAAGAGTAAGGAGCGAATAGTATGGAATTTAAAAAGATGATTATAATATTATCAATCGTGGCAGTTGCTATTATAACTTGTCTTTTTGGTGTTAGTTATGCCTATTATTCTTTGACTAACGCTTCTACTTCTTTTGATACTAGGGTAGCAGGAGATGCTGATGTTGCAGTAGTTTATGCACAAAGTCAATATGTAAATATTACTACTGGTATTCCTATTACTGAAAGTCAAGTTCCTACTAAAGCAGGTATTAGTAAATTTAGTGCTTTAGCAGGCTCTGATTTAGAAGGATATGAAGTAGCAATTGAAATTGCATTAGTAGATATATCTTTAGATACTGCATTACAATCTCCTGATTTTAAAATTCAACTTTTGCAAGATGGATCAGTTGTTAAAACAATAACAGGAGAAGATATTGCTAATAATTCTTCAATTATTTTGAAAGATATGTCCACTATTGATGTTGGAAAAACATATAATTTTGAACTTCGTATTTGGATACAAGAGACGGGAGTTAGTCAAAATGAACTTATGGGACAAAGTTTTACTGGTCGTGTAGAAATTTCTAGTTCAATGAAAAAATAGAAAGTTGGTGTAATTTTGGCAAAAAAAAGTATTAATATTATTGTACTTGTTGTAATTGTTGCTACTGTTTGCTTACTTATTTTTAGTGTTACATATGCTTGGATTTTAGCATCACGTTCTACTAATGATTTGTCTAATACTGCAGGTGGTGGTAATCTTGATATTGTGTATCAAAATGGGCAAGATATAACAGGTGTTTTAAAACCATCAAAAGATAATACTACTGCTTTATCTACTACTGCTACTATTAGAAAAACTCAAGATAGTGTTGATGCTGTTGCAACAATTAATTTGAATGTAACATCTATTTCTAGTGAGCTTGCTATATCTGCTTTTAAATGGGAAGTTTATAAAGATAGTGAAACAGTTGCAATTAGTTCTGGTACTTTTGAAGGTGTAGTTGATAATTCAGTTATTAATTTAGTAGATAATTATTTATTAACAACAACTGATACTACTTTTACTATTAAATTATGGTTAAATGGTGATGAGAGTGATGGAAGTATTGTTAATAAATCTATTAGTGCTTATATTGATGCAAATGCAGTTAATGCACCATCTAGTATAAATTGATTTTATGTAAATATTATGTATATAATGTTTACTTTTTTTAATATTTAGGTTTATAATTAAGATGGTGATGATATGAAACAGACTATTTGTGATATAACTGATATAAATAAGTTAGATACTAATACAAAATATGTAACTGTTGATATTGCTAATGTAGATAATAGTCTTATTTCATATTTAAAAGAAAATGCTAGAGATTGTCTTTTTACTGATCGAATAGATAGTAAACGTGGTTTTGTATATGTAGATTATAATATATTTTTGAATGCTCAAAATATTATTGAGAATATAATAAAAAATATACCTAGTGATTTATCACAATTAGAAATTGCTAGATATTTATATATATCATTGGGAAAAATAATAGGTTATAATATTAATCTTGAAGTTGATAAGAAAGCTTATTTAAACTATAATAATATATGGAATGCAACAGTAATGGGAAGTGCAAATAATATTTCTTTATCAAAATTATATTTATATTTATGTTCTTTAGCTAATATTAAATGTAGTATAATTAGAACTTCTGATAATTATTATGCTAATAAACTTATTATTGATAATAAAGATTTAATTGTTAATTTATCTAAAGATACTTTTTATATTCAAGCTAATTTTCCTACAGTAGCTTTTTCTTCTTATAATAAAGATTATGCTATTGATAGAAAAATTGGCTATATAAAAGATGAATATAATGATACTATTATAGATAAAGAGTTATCCAAATTAGATCAATTTAGTGATAAGTTTGTTGAACAAATACTTATGAAAACACAATATATATTAAAAGTAGATAATATAAAAGCTATAGAACTTGGTTTAATTTATAAATATATATTTGATAAATATTGTCCTGATAGTCAAATATATATAAATAATTTATATGTTAATGAAAAAGAAAAACAACATTTTATTTTAATTACTTATAATAATTATCATTATAGTTATAATTATAAAAAACATAGTTTTGTGTCTGTTAGTGAATTTGATTTAATTTCTAATATTGAAAATAAAAAATTAGGTTTATATGATGAAGAAGTTTTGCCGATTAAAAATAATGCTTTAAGTTTATAGGAAGTGATATTTTGAAATATATTAAACTTGATAAAGTGTCTTTTAGATATGAAGATAAAGTTATATTTGATGAAATTAATATAAAATTTAATACTGGAATTACGTTTCTTATAGGCAATAATGGATCCGCAAAGAGTACTCTTTTAAAGATTATTGGTAAAAAACTACCTTTTTTAGGAGACATAAAATTTGATATAAATAAAAATGTTGAGATTTTTTATTTGGACACTTTATATGTAAATAGTTTAACAGGAAGTATAAATAAGTTGTTAAATGAAGATGTTATTGAGTTGTTAGATCTTGAATTGTATAAAGATGATGATGTTTCTAGTTTGTCTTTTCCTTTACGTATAAAAGTTAGTCTAGGTATTTTACTTATGTCAAATAGTTCTTATATTATTATTGATAATATGCTTTGTTGGCTTAATAAGATTGATAAAGAACTTATATTAAAACAAATAAAAAAAGTATTTAAAAACAGTGTTGTAATAATTAGTACTAATAATTTAGAAGATACACTTAATGCTAATAGGATTGTATTGTTAAAAGATGGAGAAGTTTTATTAGAAAAAGATATTAAAGAATTTTATACTAATGAGAAAATTTTAGTAGATAATGGATTTATTTTACCTTTTATTGTAGATTTATCTTTGAAATTAGAATTGTATAATATTGTTGATAAAATATATTTTGATCAAAGAAAGTTAGTGAATAATTTATGGAAATAATTAATAATATTACTCGTGATAAAATTACTTTGGTAATTTGTGATTATATTAGTAAATTGAAATTTGATGGTTTTTCTAATATTTGTAGTTTTGTTGATAAAAAAATTAAAAATAACAAAAAAGTTATTGTCAATAATATTAATATTGATTTTTATGAATTAAATGTAGAAGAAGTTATTAACAATTTTTTATTAAAATATAATTTAAAAGGTAGAAATTTTATTAATAAAGTTTTAAACTTATCAACATTATCTGTTGATTATTTAACTAAAGATCCTTATTTACTTAAAGATAGTGAAAAATTTAAGTTATTAATTTCTCTTGCTTTGTGTTTAAATCCAAGTATTTTAGTAATTGAAAATTTATCTTGTTTTTTAGATAATAAGTCTTGTAGAGAAATTATGAATATTTTAAAGAAATTGAAGCGAGAATATGATAAGACTATAGTTATTATTGATAATGATATTGATTATTTTTATACTGTTTGTGATGATGTTTTAGTTATTAATAATAATAAGATTATTACTTGTGGTAAGAAAAATGTTTTATATGATAAATATGATTTACTTAAGAAAAATAAAATACCAATACCTACTTATATTGAATTCATAAAGTATGTTAAAAATAATAAACATGTAGATGTTTTAGTTAGAGATGATGTTAAAGATATTATGAAAGATATTTATCGTTGTTTATAATATATTTGTACTTTACTATTTATAAAAAAACTGTTACAATATTGGTAATTGAGAAAGAGGTAGGTTTATGAAGTATTGTATGACATTTTCTTATGATGGGACAAATTTTTCTGGTTATCAAAAGCAACCAAAAATGAGAACTGTTCAAGGGGAAATTGAAAAAGCTTTGAAAGAGATAAATAATGGTATAAAGGTTGATATACATGCGACAGGAAGAACGGACGCTAAGGTTCATGCTTTAAATCAAAGAGCACATTTTGAGATGGATATTAAAATTAGCGAAGAAAAACTTTGGAAAGGAGTTAATTCTTTATTACCTGAAGATATCTACGTGAAAAAGATTGATAAAGTATCAGATGATTTTCATGCTAGGTTTAGTGCAATAGGGAAGGAATATATTTATATAATTAATATGGGAGAATATAATCCTTTAGAAAGAAATTATGTATATCAGCATAATGAGAAGTTAGATGTAATCGAAATGGAACGCGGTTTAAAATATATTGAGGGAACTCATGACTTTAAAGCATTTACTAAAGTAGATGAAGAGAAAGAAGATTATGTTAGAACAATTTCTCAAACTAATTTAATTCGCGATAGTAAAGATCTTAATAAAATTACTTTAGTCTTTGTAGGTACAGGTTTTTTGAGATATATGGTTAGAAATATTGTTGGTACTTTAATTGAAGTGGGACAAGGAAAAAGAAAAAGTGAAGATATAATTGATATTTTAAAATCAAAAGATAGAACTCGTGCTGGAAAAACTGCAAATGCGGAAGGATTATATTTAAAAAATGTTTTCTATTAAAAAAAGCTATATTATGATGAAATATACTTTTTCATTCAAATACAACTTTTTTTAATGTAATTCTTTACAAACATTAGGATCTGGTTTATAAAAACAATGATTTTTGTATTTACCTGCAAAGTCTTGCTCCCACCATGTACTACTACAACTTTCATTAGTTTTTGGAGCATAAAACCATAAAGCATTAGTTGCAGGATAATAATATTCTCCTCTTATTACTCTTTGAGCTAATTGCTTTTCTTTTTCAGTTGGATTACCAAAGAACAAAGGACTACTTAAACTGCTAAATCCTCCAGGATTTTGGTAGATCATTTGACTAATAGTTTTTATATTTTTAAAAGTTAAGCAATTTGCTAAAACTCGATTAATACCAACATTTCCTACCATAAGCATCCCTAAATCTCCTTCACCAACAGCTTCTGCTCTCATTAATCTAGCTAACAATTCTTTTTCTTTTTCAGTATATTTTACTATCATGTTATCACCATTATATTATATGTTTGATAATAAAAATTGTTTTTTCTTATGATAAGACCTTGCAAAAAAGTGGAAAATATGATAAATTATTATATGTAGTTTTAGGGGTGTGGTATAATGGTAGCATAACGGTCTCCAAAACCGCTGATGGGAGTTCGATTCTCTCCACCCCTGCCAAAAGAAATTAATCTCAATTTTTTGAGTTATGATTAATAACTAATTATAAATTAGTTATTAATTTTTTTAAATAAAAAGTAAAAAATGTTTTTTTGTAAAATTATAAAAAAATTTATTAAAAAGTATTGAAATAAATAATTTTTGTGGTATAATATAATTGTTGTTTGTTAACAACTTATTATATTTTCAATCCGTACCGTGAAATACAGTCTTTTTTACCTTTTTATAAGGTAAAATCTTTTTTTTATATATTTATTAAATATAGATTTGTGTAAATATGAAATTAATATTTATGTCAATGATAATTGTTAACTTAAAAGTATGAAAAGAAGTATTATAAATTGATTAATTATAATTTATTTGTAAAATTTATAATTTTGACTAAATTATAAATTAAGTGTTTAAGTCAAAAAAATAATATAAAAGAAAAAATTAAGATGGAATTTAAAATTTTAAATATAAAATTAAAATATATATAGATATTTATTTTTGTAAATTTTTATGATATAATTTTGCTGATTTTGGAAAGGGGTAGTTATGAGTAAAAATTCTAAACATCTTCGTATAGCAAGCATTATACAATTATTATTTGGTATTGGATATGTTATTTTTATTCAATTAATGCTTGAATATGGAGAAATTAATTTGGATAATATTAAAGAAGAGGAAGCATTCTTTGCATTAATTATTGCATATTTAACAGCATTCTTAAGCATACTTGCAGGTGTAGCAGGTTTAGTTAAATCTAATAAAAAATCAATTTTAACAGTTATATTTGGATTAATATTATTTATACCACAACTTATTAATTTTATAAATGTTAAAAATGATACATTACTTATTGTAGTTAATATAATTGCATTAGTAATTCCTTATTATTATTTACATAACGCATGGAAAAATTATAAATTGAAATAGAAAAATGTGAACGTATATTTGCATTTTTTTTAATTTTATGTTATTATATGATTTGCAAACAAAGGGGGAGTTTAATATGAAAGAATATTTTTACTTAAAAGATAATAACTATAAAAAAATTAATATTTCTGATATTAATGCTTTAGCATTTTTTGCATTATCCATGGACAAAAAAAGTACTGTTGGAGCTTATGTTAAGTCATTAAAAAGTTTTATTGAAAAAGATGCTAAAAGCAAATATTTAACAAAAGTTTATAGCGATGTATTCAGTGATAAAAAAGCAATATTATTACTAAAAGATATCATTACTTTAGCATTATTTGAAAAAGAATTAAATCAAGGAAATGTTACACAAGAAAACATTAGTACATATCATAATGCAATTAGTGAATATAATACCATTCTTGCTAGTAATGAAAAAAGTTATTATCGTAATGTAAAAAAAGTAAAACAAAAACTATAAAATAGTTATAAAAAAATAGTAGAACAAATAAATTGTAACATATTAAATAAATGATTTTTATAAAAAAGATATCTAATATATAGTTGCATTTTAAATAAATGCTATTTTTTTATTTTAAAAAGAAGTCCAAATTTTGTAGAACAAATGTTTGAAAAAGTATTTACAACAAAAATTATTTGTGATATAGTAATAAACCAAAAGAAGGTGATAGCATTAAAATATACAAAGGATACATCATCAGACTATATCCTAATAAAGAACAAGAACAAACAATCAACAAAACATTCAAAGCAACTAGATTCATATATAATTATTTTTTAAAACAAAAAATAAACACTCATCAAAAAACTAAAAAAACATCAACATATTATCAAGAAACAAAAAAACTACCTGAAATCATAAAACAACACCCATGGCTAAATGAAATAGATAAAGAAATTTTAAAAAATAGCTTATATACATTAAATATTACATTTAACAATCAAAAACTTACACAACAATATCCAAAATTTAAAATTAAAAATCATCATGAAAGATATAGAATAAACACTAATATCAAACTAGATCAAAAAAATCATATAATAAACATATCAAAAATAGATAATATAAAAATTGGAAAATATAAAAAACAAATATTAGGTAACATAAGACATGCAGTTATAAAAAAAGAAGCAGGGAAATATTATATAAGCCTTTTAGTAGAACAGCAAATAACTATACCACCATTTATACCTAACTTTATTATAGGATTAGACCTAGGAATAAAAAATCTAATAGTAACAAGCCACAACGAAAAAATAGAAAACACCATTAAAATAAACACCAAAAGATTAAAAGGACTACAAAAAGCACTATCTAGATGCCAATATCAAAGCAAAAACAGAGAAAAAATAAAACTTAAAATACAAAAACTATATCAAAAAATAAAAAATGCAAGAAAAAATTTAATTCACACAATAACAAACAAACTAATATCAGAAAATGACATTATAGTAACTGAAAATTTAGACGTAAAATCAATGCAAAAAAATCATTTTATAGCAAAAGGACTAAACGAAAATCCTATATCAGAAATAATAAAAGTCCTCAAATATAAAGCTATATGGAACAACAAGAAATTAATTCAAATAAATAGATATTATCCAAGTAGCCAAATATGTAGTGTATGCAATTATCAAAACAGAAATATAAAAGATTTAACTATAAGAAAATGGGAATGTCCAAAATGCCATACTTATCATGATAGAGACTTTAATGCATCAGTTAATATAATGTTTGAAGGTTTAAAAATATATATGAGAAGCATCTAACAATCTAATTAAATATAAGTATAAAAATAAAATAAAAAAGTAGTGTGTCTACCACACGAAACTGGTCTATGGAGGAATTAAAAATTCCAGTGAAGTAGAAATAACTTATCGCGAGGTAAGTAAAAAAATTTACTTTGACTCAAGGCTATAAAAATGGTACAATGGTATTTAGAAGAAGTGGTGATAATATGGATATAGTTGCGTATTTAGATAAATTTAAAGATAAGACTTTCGTTGAATATCCGTTTAATGATATTGATAATTTAATATTATCACAAATTTCTTATTTACCACTAGGAGGTATTGTTCCATCTTTATATGAGAAAGGACTTACACTTTACGAAGTTAGTTTAAGGTTTTTCAATAAATATGATGATAATTATTTAAAAAAAGAATGGTATATGATACCTAAAGTAGCAAATTTACTTGATAAAATGGCATCTAGTAGAAGATATAGCGATTCTATTTTGTATAACTATGTAAATATTATTGATAACCACAAACAATTTGGTGCATTGTCAATTAAATTAAATGATAATAGTATTTATATATCTT